>NZ_QGEH01000005.1 GCF_003258515.1 Marinobacter bohaiensis | reverse complement strand
GTGACATGGAGGGGTTGTCAAGCTACTGCGTTCGTGGCGCTTGAAAACCCCTCTTGGCGATTGAATAAGTGAATCCCTTCGCAAAGGGTCCACTCTGAGAGACAAGTCCTGTGCCAGAAAAAGAAAGGCCAATAAAAACAGATCTCTAACGCCATTCCACTCGATTCACCCACCGGTCGCCGGGCAACAAGTTGCTCAAATCGAGCAAGATCTTGCTTGATTGGGCGAGATATTGCTCGCCGAACGGTGGCGTGGGGCCTGTCGGTGAAGGGTAATGCGTGGGTCGTTTCTGATCGTCCGATGACAACGGCGTGATTCCGGCCGCCGGGTGGGCGAAGACCCGGCGGTCACGGAGACGTTAGAAGAACAGCTCTTTGAGCTTCGCGCCGGGATCCGGTGCCCGCATGAACGACTCGCCCACAAGGAAGCCGTAGATTCCGTGGCCGGTCATGGCGTCCACATCCTCGCGGGTCAGGATGCCGCTTTCGGTGATGGTCAGGCGGTCGTCCGGAATGCGCTTGTGCAGCTCGAAGGTGGTATCCAGAGAGACGTCGAAGGTGTGCAGATCGCGGTTGTTGATGCCCACCAGCGGCGTGTCCAGGGTGAGGGCTTCGTCCATTTCCTCGCCGTTGTGGACTTCCACCAGCACGTCCAGGCCAATCTCACCGGCAATGCCGGCCAGCTCCTGCATCTGGTCTTTGGTCAGGCAGGCGGCGATGAGCAGGATGCAGTCGGCGCCGATCATGCGGCTTTCGTACACCTGATAGGGCGCTACCATGAAATCCTTGCGGATCACCGGCAGGTTGCAGGCGGCGCGGGCCTCTTGCAGGTAGTCTTCGTGGCCCTGGAAGAAATCGTGATCGGTGAGCACGGACAGGCACGCGGCCCCGCCGGCTTCATAGCTCTCGGCGATGGCGCCCGGCTTGAACGGATCGCGGATCACGCCCTTGCTGGGCGAGGCTTTCTTCACCTCGGCGATCACCGCCGGCGTCTGGCGCGCGATGCGCTCACGCAGGGCGTCGGCGAAGCCGCGGGCCGCCGGCGTATCCACCGCCCGGGCGCGCACGTCCGCCAGCGGCTGACGACGCTGGCGCTGCTCAATCTCTTCCCACTTGCGATCGACGATGCGGCGCAGGATCGTGGGGGTGCGGTCGTTGGCGGATGCGCTCATGGCAAAACCTCGGAAGAATCTCAGAAACAGTGGGAGAAGTCGGCCAGCTCGGTCATCTTGCCCTTGGCCAGGCCGCTGCCGATGGCGTCCAGCGCGAGTTCGACACCTTCCTGCATGGAACGGGCGAGGCCGGACACGTAGATGGCGGCGCCGGCATTGAGGGCGATCAGGTCGCGGGCCTTGTCGGCGTTCTCGCTGTGGCCGATGCCGAATGCGGCGTTGATCAGCTCCAGCGAGGCTTCGGAGCTGTCCACGCCCAGGCCCACTAGGCTCTGGCTTTTGATGCCGAAGTCTTCCGGGGCGATGTCGTACTCGGTGATCTCGCCGTCTTTCAGTTCGGCGACGTGGGTCTTGTTGGCCAGGCTGATCTCATCAAGGCCGTCCTTGGAGCAGACCACCATGATGTGCTCGCTGCCCAGGCGGTGCAGCACTTCCGCCATGGGGCGACACAGCCGCTCAGTGAAGACGCCGATGACCTGGCGTTTGACGCCGGCCGGGTTGGTCATGGGGCCGAGGATGTTGAACAGGGTGCGCATGCCCAGTTCCTTGCGCGGACCCACGGCGTGCTTCATGGCGCTGTGGTGCGCCGGCGCGAACATGAAGCCGACGCCGATCTGCTCAATGCAGCGGGCCACCTGTTCGGGCGTCATCTCCAGGTTGATGCCGGCCTTTTCCAGCAGGTCGGCGCTGCCGCTGCGGGAGGACACCGCGCGGCCGCCGTGCTTGGCCACGGTGCCGCCGGCGGCGGCCACCACGAAGGATGAGGCCGAGGACACGTTGAACAGGTTGGCGCCGTCGCCGCCGGTACCGACGATGTCCACCATGTAGTCGGCGTTGACGGTGACCTTGGTGGCCAGCTCGCGCATCACTTCGGTGGCGCCGGTGATTTCGTCGATGGTCTCGCTCTTCATGCGCAGGCCCATCAGCAGGGCGCCGATCTGGGCGTCGGTGGCCTCGCCGTTCATGACGATGCGCATGACGGACTTCATTTCCTCGGTGGTGAGGTCCAGGTTCTCAGCGATGCGGTTCAGTGCAGCTTTGATGTCCATGGTGCTCTCTCTTGTCGTTATCCGTCGGCGCTCAGGCCGCCTGGGTCGGCGTTGCGGTGGGCTCGCGCAGGAAGTTGCGCAGCAGCTCGTGGCCCTGCTCGGTCATGATGGATTCCGGGTGGAACTGGACGCCCTCGATCGGCAGCGTCTTGTGGCGCACGCCCATGATTTCCTCCACCGAGCCGTCCGGGTTGCGGGTCCACGCGGTGACTTCCAGGCAGTCCGGCAGGCTGTCCTTGTCGATCACCAGGCTGTGGTAACGGGTGGCTTCCAGCGGGTTGTTGAGGCCACGGAACACGCCCTTGTCGGCGTGGAACACCGGGGAGGTCTTGCCGTGCATGACCTGGCCGGCGCGGATCACCTGCCCGCCGAACACCTGGCCGATGGACTGGTGCCCCAGGCAGATGCCGAGGATCGGCAGCTTGCCGGCGAAGTGGCGGATCGCCTCCATGGAAATGCCCGCCTCGTTGGGCGTACAGGGCCCCGGCGACACCACCAGACGCTCCGGATTGAGCGCTTCGATCTGCTCGACGGTGATTTCGTCGTTGCGGTAGACGTGGACGTCGGCACCCAGCTCGGCGAGGTACTGCACCACGTTGTAGGTAAAGGAGTCGTAGTTGTCGATCATCAAAAGCATGATGCAGCCCTCAGCGGTCAAATTCGTTCAGTGCCATGCCCACCGCGCGGAAGATGGCGCGGCCCTTGTTCATCGTCTCCTTCCATTCGAGACGCGGCACTGAATCGGCGACGATGCCCGCGCCGGCCTGGATGTGCAGGGTGTCGTCCTTGATCACCGCCGTGCGGATGGCGATCGCTGTGTCCATATTACCGTTCCAGGACAGGTAGCCGACAGCACCGCCGTAGACGCCGCGCTTGACCGGCTCCAGCTCGTCGATGATCTCCATGGCGCGGATCTTGGGCGCGCCGCTGAGGGTGCCGGCGGGCAGGGTGGCGCGCAGCACGTCGATGCAGGAGGTGTCGGGTTTCAGGCGGCCGGTGACGTTGGAGACGATGTGCATGACGTGGGAGTAGCGCTCCACCGCCATTTTCTCGGTCAGGCGCACGGTGCCGGTTTCCGACACGCGGCCGGCGTCGTTGCGGCCCAGGTCGATCAGCATCAGGTGCTCGGCGATCTCCTTGGGATCGGCCACCAACTCGGCTTCCAGGGCGCGGTCCTCGGCTTCGGTGGCGCCGCGCTTGCGGGTACCGGCGATGGGGCGCACGGTCACCTGCTCGTCCTCGACGCGCGCCAGGATCTCCGGCGACGACCCGACGATGTGGAAATCGCCCAGGTCGAGGAAGTACATGTACGGCGACGGGTTCAGCACCCGCAGCGAGCGGTACAGGTTCAGCGGCGGCGCGGCGAAGGGAATCGACATGCGCTGGGAAATCACCGTCTGCATGACGTCGCCGTCCAGCACGTAGTTCTTGATGGTGTCGACCGCGTCCTTGAAGCGGTCCTCGCTGAAGCCGGACACGAAATCGGTCTCGTCCACCTGGGTGCCGCGCAGGGCGTCCGGCGTGACCGGGGCGTCGACGCTGGCGTGGTGCAGCCGGTCTTCGAGGGCGTCCAGGCGCGCTTCGGCCGCGGCCAGCGCGTCGGTTTCGCCCGGATCGGCGTGGACGATCAGGTGCAGCTTGCCGCGCAGGTTGTCGAACACGACCACTTCATCGGACACCATCAACAGGATGTCCGGCGTGCCGATGTGGTCCGGCGGGCAGGAATCTTCCAGTCGCGGTTCGATGTAGCGCACGGTGTCGTAGCCGAAGTAACCCACCAGGCCGCCGTTGAAGAGCGGCAGATCGGGGAGATCCGGTGCTTTCACGCGGGCCTGGTATTCCTCGACGAACGCCAGCGGGTCCTCGCGGGTGAAGCGTTCGGTGGCCTGGTCGTCGCGGAACAGGGTGATGTCCTTGCCACGCACTTCCAGCCGCTCCCGGCAGGGCAGGCCGATGATCGAGTAACGGCCCCATTTTTCGCCGCCGGTGACGGATTCGAAGAGATAGGTGTAAGGGCCGGTCGCCAGTTTGAGATAGGTGCTCAGCGGCGTGTCCAGGTCGGCGAGGACTTCGCGCTGGACGGGAATACGGTTATAGCCGGCCTGTGCCAGCTCGGTGAACTGTTCGGGCGTCATGGATCGGTTTCCTGAAATCTGATCTGCGGGTACCGCCACAGGCGACCGGAGTCGGTGCACCGTGGGGTGGTTTCAGGTCGGCATGCTCACGCGAGCACCGACCGGGCTGAGGGGATCAGCCGGTGCGCCATCGCCACCATCGAGTCGCACGCGTGCTCAGCACATTGCGCGATTTTGCAGTCAGTTTCAGTCCCCGCACGGCAGGAAAGCTCCGAAGGTGAGAGTGGAGCGGGCCCGTTGCTGGAAGCAGGCCCGACAAAAGTTAGAACGAGGTTACAAAAGCTCTTCGAGCGAATCAACCACTCGATCCGCTCCGGCGTCGTCGATGTTGGCGCCGTGGTTGTAGCCATAACGCACCGCGGCCACCGGGACACCGGCCCGTTGCGCCGCCAGGATGTCGTTGATGGAGTCGCCCACCATCAGCGTGGAGGCCGTGTCGCCGCCCAATTGCTCAATGGCCAGGTGCAGCTGCGCCGGGTCCGGCTTTTTCACCGGCAGGGTGTCGCCGCTGATGGTGGTGTCGAACCAGTGGTCCAGGCCCATCTTTTCCAGCAGCGGGCCGGTGAAGGCGCCGGGTTTGTTGGTCACCACCGCCAGCCGGGCGCCGGCCTCGCGCAGGGCCATCAGGAACGGCACCACGCCGTCGTAGACCCGGGACATGTGGCCGTTGAGGCCGGTATAGGCGTTGAAGAAGCGCTCCTGGGCATCGTCGAACGCGGCGTCGTCGATGGCCGGGCCGGCTTCGTGGTCGAAGCGGCCGGCCAGGGCGCGGCGCACCAGCACGCCGGCGCCGTTGCCCACCCATTGGCGGACCCGGTCGTCGCCGGCCGGGTCACGGCCCAGGCTTTCCAGCATGGAATCGATGGCGGCGGCCAGGTCCGGCGCGCTGTCCACCAGCGTGCCATCAAGATCGAACAGAACGGTACGTGGCCACTGGCCCTGAAACAGTGTTTTCATGTTCAGCGGCTCAGGGCGATCTGCTCACGCATGGCCTGGATGGTGGCCTGGTAGTCGTCGGTGTTGAAGATGGCGGAGCCGGCAACGAACGTGTCGGCGCCAGCGGCGGCGATCTCGCGGATGTTGTCGACCTTGACGCCGCCGTCGATTTCCAGGCGGATGTCGCGGCCGCTGGCATCGATGCGCTGGCGCGCCTCACGCAGCTTGTCGAGTGTGCCCGGAATGAACTTCTGGCCGCCGAAGCCCGGATTGACGGACATCAGCAGGATCATGTCGAGTCGGTCCATGACGTAGTCCAGGTAGTGCAGCGGTGTGGCCGGGTTGAACACCAGGCCCGCCTTGCAGCCCGCGTCCTTGATCAGTTGCAGGGAGCGGTCGATGTGGCCGGACGCTTCCGGGTGGAAGGTGATGTAGCTGGCACCCGCGTCGATGAACATCCTGATCAGGTCGTCCACCGGGCTGACCATCAGGTGCACGTCGATGGGCGCGGTCACGCCGTGCTTGCGCAGGGCTTCGCAGACCATTGGACCGATGGTCAGGTTGGGCACGTAGTGATTGTCCATGACGTCGAAGTGCACGATGTCGGCGCCGGCGGCCAGGACGTTATCGACTTCCTCGCCCAGTCGGGCAAAATCGGCAGACAGGATCGAAGGGGCGATCAGATCGGGCTGCATGACAGGTCTCTCTCGGGAATTTGGGTTCTTCCGGGCGGCCAGGGTTACGATGATGGCGAATACGGCTCCCCGGCAACGGTGGGCCAGTTTATCAGTTTGGCTGGGGATATAAGAGGGTGATTGTGCGTACGATGCTGACGGAACGCCGTGTCTGGCTGATGGTGGCGCTGCTGCTGTGGTCTCTGTCGGGGCTGGCGCAGGAGCCGGATGCCGAGTCCGAACCGGAGGGCGCCGCGGCCGACTCGGCAGGGAACGGGAATGACGATAGCGCGCCAGAGAAGCCGGTTGAGCGTCCCTTCGTCTCCGTTGGACTGGGCCAGGAGGCGCTGGCTGCCCAGCGGCCGGAGCAGGCGGTGTGGCTGGACGCCGGTGCAGGCGGTCGCGTGTTGGGGCTGCTGGAGCGGGAGTCCGGCAGTGAAGCAAAGGGCGCCGTACTGGTGCTTGCCGATGAAGGCCAGAGCGCGGATACGGCGTTGGCCGGTGCCTTGCGCGAGCCCCTTGCCGAAGCCGGTTGGGCGACCATGAGCCTGGGGCTGGAGTCGCCGCCCTATCCGCTGGTCAGGGCCCGGCGTGAGCTGCTGCGGCTCGACCAGATGCCCAAGCCGCGTGAAGTGGCCGCCGGTGACGCCCCGGTACAGGACGGCGCGGGTGAGGGCGACGCCGACGCCGCAGACCCGGCGCAACCTCAGCCCCAGGGCGAGCCTCAGGCCAACGAGGATTCGATCATGATCGATGTGATGGCCCGGGACGATCTCGACCAGCTCCGCAACGCGTACCGGGAACAGATCCAGGCCCAACTGACAGCGGCCATCACGCACCTGCGTGGGCAGGGGTACTCGCGGGTGGCGCTGGTGGGGGTCGGTCACGGCGCGGCGCTGGCCAGTCGTGTGGCGGCCCAGGGTGTTGGAGCCGGCCCTGGGGAGCCTGCGTTGCTGGTCTGGGTGGCGCCCCGGCTGGACGACGACGATCTCGGCGCGGTGGGCGGCGCTCCCCGGCTGCGTCTGCTGGACCTGCGGTCCAATGCGTCGGCGTCGGACGCGCCCAAGGCTCAGAAAGGCCAGTTGAAGCGGTCCGGGATGCCGGGGTATCAGCAGCAGGTGTTGGCGATGGCATCGCCGCCCGCCTCGGCGGATGCCGCTCTGGTGGCGGGGCGGGTCAGTGGCTGGTTGCGGCGAACCCTGTCGCCGCCGGCACCCTGATGCCATTGAGCCGCATGGTCGCCGGCTCAGTGGCCGCGAAACTTCTCGCGGCGCTTGATCAGGTCCCAGGCCAACTGATAGCGGTGCAGGCGTTCCTTGGCGAGCGCGTATTCCTTGTCGCTCAGGCCCTGGCCGAGCTTGTCCGGGTGACATTCCGACACGCGGCGGCGGTAGGCGCGCTTCATCTCCTGCAGGGACGCCTGGCGGCTGACGCCCAGCAATTTACAGGCGGATTCGAAACTGGTCGGCGCCGGTTGCAGTTCGGGTCGCCGGATCCAGAGCTTGCGCGCGTAGTGCTCCATCACGATGTCCAACGCTTCTACCGGTAACCCGAGTCGGTCGATGGCGTCCTCGCAGCGATGGCGGCGGGCTTTGCTGGGTTGTCCATGTAGCTGGGCGGCGTGGCTCAGGCAGAACAGGATCTGGATGGCCGGGGCCGGCCACAAACCGAGTGTCAGGCGCAGCCGCAAACCGCGCTGATTGGCGAGCGGGTCGGCCAGCTTGCCTTTGTGGAAATGGGCGATGGCTTCCTTGCGATGGCGTTCGGACAGCAGCAGCGCCTTCATCAGGCTTTCGGCAAAGCGGATGTCGGTCTCCGTGACCCGGCCGTCGGCCTTGGCCACGTAGCCCAGAAAATAGAACAGGCTGCGCCGGCACCAGCCGGGCAGGCGCGTGCGCTGCAACAGCGTCTGGGCCTGCAGGCCGCAGGCGTTGAACTCCTCCAGCAGCTCGTAGAACTTGTGCTCCAGGCGACCGGATTGCTGCAGGCCGGAGGTGCGTTCGCTCATGGCCGGGCGCCTCCTGCCTGGGCTTCGCCGTTGGCCGACAACTGGCGGTCCAGGTGGGCCAGGCGTTCCGGTGTGCCGATGTCCTGCCAGTCGCCGCGGTGATGGACGCCGGCCACACGGCCCTGCGCCATGGCGTCGCGCAGCAGTGGGGCCAGCTTGCGGAAGCCGGGGGCGAGGTTCTCGAACAGGCTGCGGTGCAGCAGGCTGATGCCGCTGAACGTGAGCTTCGCCTGGCCGGTATCGTGCACGCGGCCGTTTTTATCCAGGTGAAAGTCGCCCTGCGGATGCTGGGGCGGATTGTCGGTCAGCACCAGTACGGCCTGGTCGCCGGGCGAGGGCTGCAGGCGGGCGAGATCGACGTCGCTCCAGATGTCGCCGTTGACCACCAGGAACCATTCCTCATTGTCGGCGGTCAATGTGTCCAGCGCCTGGCGGATGCCGCCTGCGGTTTCCAGCGGCTCCGGTTCGGGTGAATAGTGGATCGAGACCCCGTAACGGGCGCCATCCCCCAGGGCCGCGATGAGCTTGTCGCCTAACCAGGACGGGTTGATCACCAGCTCGCGGAAACCGGCCCGGGCCAGCTTGTCGATCTGGTGTTCGATCAGGGCGCGGCCGCCGGCCTGGAGCAAGGGTTTGGGCGTCTCCAGGGTGAGCGGTCGCATACGCTCCCCCTTGCCGGCAGCGAGAATCATGGCTCTCACGATTAAGCCGCCTGATCGTCAAGCAGGGGGATGACCCGGTTGCCCAGCCAGTCGTGGAAGTGGCGCAGTGCGGGCTGGCGGGCACTGGCTTCCAGCAGGTAATTCACGGTGCGCGGGATGTCGGCCAGGTAACCGGGCTTGCCGTCGCGGATGTAGAGCCGTGCGAAGATCCCGGAGGCCTTCAGATGGCGTTGCATGCCCATCAGCTCGACCCACTGGCGGAAGGTTTCGGCGTCGGCGTGGTGGATGCCGGCGGCCAGCGTCTGTTGGCGGAACTGCTCGACCCAGCGACTGATGCGTGCTTCGGGCCAGCGGATGTAGCAGTCCTTGATCAGCGACACCAGGTCGTAGGTGACCGGGCCGCGTACGGCATCCTGGAAATCGATGATGCCCAGGTCGCGGTCGTCGTCCAGCACCAGCAGGTTGCGGGAATGGTAGTCGCGATGCACGGGCACTTCCGGCTGGGCCAGGGCGGCTTCCTTGAGCAGGGCAAAGGTGGTGTCCAGCAGGCAATGTTCCTGGTCGCTCAGGGTCAGGCCCAGGTGGCGTTCCAGCAGCCAGTCCCGGAACAGGGCCATTTCCCGGTCCAGCAGGGCCTCGTTGTAGGGGGGCAGCGGGTAATCCGGCGTTTCGCGGGTGGCCTGAATGCGGGCCAGGGCGTCGAGGGCGATGCCGTACAGGTCCTCGGCGTTGTCGTCGGTCAGGTGGTCCAGCAGCAGGGCGTCGCCGAAATCGTCCAGCAGCAGGAAGCCCTGCTCCGGGTCCTCGGCGTGGATTGCCGGGACGTTGACGCCTTGCTTACGCCAGTGCCGGGCGATGGCGACAAAGGGGCCGGTGTCCTCCTTTTCCGGAGGCGCATCCATCACGATCCGCGTGCAGGCGGTGCCTTCGGGGGCTCCGGTGACCCGGAAATAGCGGCGGAAGCTGGCGTCGCCGGAAACCGTCACCGGTTCGGTCTGTTCGAACCCCGGTTGGCGCCGCACCCAGGCGGTCAGTGCTGCAAGTCTGCTGTCCATGAAAGCGTTGTCTGTTCTGAGTGGAAGAGGGCCGACGATTGTCGTGCGATGCGCACAGTATCCGTCCCACGGAAAATATCAGAAGGCGCCGGTGGCGGCAAAAGCTGTTGATCCCGGACGTCGACGCGCGTTGGTTGCGTCGTTAACAAGCCTGTCCGGGGCGTGTAAACTACCGGCGGCCTTCAAGACAGTACGGGACCCGAATGATCGTGCCATTGCTACCCTCGACTAAAACGCGTAACCGGATTGGCAGTGGCCAGGTGTGGATCGGGGTCCTCGCCGCCTCGGTCGTCAGCGCCCCGGCCGGCGCCCAGACCGCCGCCGAGATTGACTGGCGTCCGCGGGATCTTCTGCCCGAAGCCCAGCAGGAAACCCTGCCGGCCTATTGCGACGGCGGTTACGTGCAACCGGATCTGGGCGATTCCGGCTCGCCTTTGTTCACCAACGGCGGTAGCAATACGGAGCTGCCGATCAACGCCAGCGGCCGCTCCGCCCGCTACGAAATGGACACCCAACTGGTGCTCGACGGCGACGTGCGTTTGCAGCAAGGCTCGTTTACGGCCCGGGGCAGCCGTGCCACCTACGATGAAACGTCCGGGGTTATGGCGCTGGACGGGCCCATGACCAGCCGCGGTCAGGGGTTCCTGATGACCGGCGACTCGGCCCGTTACGACGCTAACAGCGGCGAAATGCAGGTCAACTCGGCGACGTTTCTGATCCATGAATCGGAAATGCGCGGTCAGGCCGAGCACCTGGCCCGTCCCAGCGACAACATCGTCACGATCCGGGACGGACGCCTGACTACCTGCTCGCCCCAGAGCAACGCCTGGGCCATCGTGGCGTCGGACATCGAGCTGGACCGGGCGGAAGGCTTCGGTACCGCCACCCACGTGCGCCTGGAAGTGCAGGATATCCCGGTGTTCTACTGGCCCTACGCCTCGTTTCCCATCGACGACCGCCGCAAGACCGGCTTCCTCTACCCGGCGTTCGGCACCGCCAACACCGGCAGCGGGCTGTTCATGTCCGTGCCCTATTACCTGAACCTGGCGCCCAATTACGACGCCACGCTCACGCCCCAGTACATCCATGGCCGCGGTCTGTTCAATGAAGTGGAAGGTCGCTACCTGAGCGAGTACGGCGAATCCGTGCTGCAGCTGGGCTACATCAACGACGACGAAGACTACGTGGACGAAAACCCCGGTGAGGACGGCAGTCGCTGGGGGCTGGACTTCACCAGCCGGGCGCGTTTTGGCAGCGGCTGGAGCGGCTACGCTGACTACTCGGTGATTTCCGACGACGACTACCTGAGCGACCTCAACCGCACCCTGGAGATCAACGAGGCCACGCACCTGACCCGCCGCGCCGGGGTTAGGTACAACGACAGAAACCAGTACTTCGAAGCGTACGCCTACGGTTACCAGACCATCGACGAGGACATCAGCGACGCCAACAAGCCCTACGCGCAGCTGCCGGAGATCCTGTACGACGCCAATTACCAGTGGGGCGTGGTGGAAACCAACCTGGAATCCCAGTACACCTACTTCTATCGGGACAACAGCGATCTGTCGGGCGTCGATCGGGCCAACGGCCAGCGCGTGCGACTGAGTCCGGAGCTGGCGCTCGATTTTCGCAAGATCTGGGGCTATTCGCGGCCGTCCGTCACGCTGGACTATACGCACTACGCACTGGAAGACTATACCGTCGACGGCGACAGCAGTATCGACCGCTCTATCCCGGTCTACGAGTGGGACAACGGCCTTTACTTCGACCGTCGCGACACCTTCTTCGACATTCCCTATAACCAGACGCTTGAGCCGCGCCTGTACTACGTCTACTCGGAGTACGAGGATCAGAGCGACATCCCGGACTTCGACACCGGCCTGAAGGACTTCAGCTTCGACAACCTGTTCAGCCCCAACCGCTTCAGTGGCGGTGACCGGGTGGCGGACAACAACCGCCTGACCGCCGCGGTGACCACCCGTTTCAACGATCTGGATACCGGCATCGAGCGGGCCCGTTTTAGCATCGGGCAGGTCTACTACTACGACGAACGCCAGGTCAGCCTGGACGGCGACGGCGCCGATACCCGCAGCGACTCGCCCCTGGCCGGCGAAGCGGTTCTGCGCCCGCTGGAGAACCTGGACATCCGGGTGTCCGGTCTGTGGGACCCGCGCGAGCGTCAGACCGAAGAAGGCCGCAGTCAGCTGGTGTTCCACTCCGATGATTACCAGTATCTGGCGACCCTGGGACACACCTACGATCGCGGCGATCGGGAGCAGATGGATATCGGCGCGGTTTTTCCGGTCTCAGACCACATCAGTCTGATTGGCCGCTGGCTGTATGATTCCCAGGAGGATCGCACGGCCGGCTCCCTGGCGGGCATCGAATACACTGACTGCTGCTGGAGCGTGCAGTTGGTCAGCCAGAATTACCTGACGGATGACAGCGAGCTGGAAAACCGCATCCTGTTCCAGATCCAGTTGAAAGGACTGGGCGGCAGCGGTGGCTCCAGCGATCGGGTCTCCGATGCGATCTATGGATTCAACGAGCGTGAAAGCCGACGCTTTGGCCGGAGCGGTTCCAGCACCTACTGAAACCCTTCGGAAACTGGACTACTGAGGTGAATATGAAGGCATTCCCGCGCCTGTGCGCACGTGTCATGGCCCTGCTGGTTTTCGCGGTGGCCGCCCAGACGGCAATGGCGGAACGCAAGCCGCTGGACCGGGTGATCGCCATCGTCGACGATGGCGTCATCCTGCAATCGGAGCAGGACAGCCGCGTACGCACGGTCAAGGCCCGCCTCAACGCGCAGGGCACCTCGCTGCCGCCGGATAACGTGCTGGAAGAGCGCGTGCTGGACCAGTTGATCCTGGACTCCATCCAGCTGCAGATGGCCGAGAAGATGGGCATGCGCATCAGCGATAACGAGCTGAACGACACCATGCAGAACATCGCCCGCCGCAACAACATGACGCTGGCCCAGTTCGAGGGCGCTCTGGCCAGCGAGGGCCTGACCTACCGCGAGGCGCGCGAGCAGATCCGTCGCGAGATGATCATCAGCCGCGTCCAGCAGCGCCGGGTGGACAACCGGGTGCGGGTAACCCAGCGCGAGGTGGATAACTTCCTGCAGTCCCAGGCCGGTCGCGAGAACAGCGGCGTTGAATACCAGCTGGGTCACATCCTGATCGCGGTGGACGATTTCAACGACGAGGCGGAAGTCGACGCGGCCCGCGCCAAGGCGGAAGCACTGCGCCAGGAGATCGCCGACGGCAAGGACTTCCAGCAGGTGGCGGTGGCCGAATCCGACGGTGCCAACGCCCTGGAGGGGGGCGTGCTGGGCTGGCGTACCGAGAACCAGCTGCCCTCGCTGGTGGTAGACGTGGCCCCGGAGCTGGCCGTGGGTGAGCCGTCCCAGGTGCTGCAAAGCGGCAGTGGTTTCCACATCGTGACGGTGCTGGACAAGCGCGGTGGCGACACCGGCAAGGTGATCGAACAGTCGAAAGTGCGCCACATCCTGATTCGGCCGTCCGAGGCGCTGACCGACGCCCAGGCTCAGGAGAAGATCAACGAGATCTACGAGCAACTGGAAGACGGTGCCGACTTCGCCGAGCTGGCGCGGGAATTCTCCGATGACGCCGTCTCCGGCTCCGACGGCGGCAACCTGGGCTGGGTCAGCCCGGGTGAGATGGTGCCGGCTTTCGAGCAGGCCATGAACGACGCCCGGGTGGGCCAGCTGAAAGGCCCGTTCCGCTCCCGCTTCGGCTGGCACATCCTGCAGGTTCAGGAGCGCCGCCAGAAAGACATCGGCGACCAGTTGAAAGAGAACGAGGCGCGCCAGGTGCTCTACCGCCGCAAGTACGAGGTGGAGCTGCAGAGCTGGCTGCGCGAGATCCGTGAAGAGGCCTACGTCGATATCAAGACCGCCGGCGCCGGCAACGACGGAGGTGCGGACGCATCATGAGCAAGCCGCTGACCCTGGCCCTGACCGCTGGCGAGCCCGCCGGCATCGGGCCGGACCTGTGCCTGCAGATCGCCCAGCGCGAGCGGTCGGCGGGTCTGGTGGTGGTGGCCGACCGGGCCCTGCTGGAAAGCCGTGCCTCGCTCCTGGGGCTGACCGTTTCCCTGCACGACTGGCGCCCGGGTGAGCCGGCGGCGACCGGCGCCCGCCAGCTGTCAGTGCTGACGGTGCCGGGCTTGCAGAGCCGCGAGGCCGGGCGGCTCGACGTCGACAACAGCCGCTATGTCTTGGCCACGCTGGAAACCGCCGCCCGCGGCTGCCTGGACGGCACTTTCGATGGCATGGTGACGGCCCCGGTGCACAAGGGCGTGATCAACGACGCCGGTATCGCCTTCAGCGGTCACACCGAATTCCTGCAGGACCTGTGCGGCGTTGACCGGGTGGTGATGATGTTGGCCACCGAAGGCCTGCGGGTGGCGCTGGTCACCACCCACCTGCCGCTCAAGGACGTGGCGGCGGCCATCACGCCCAAGCGCCTGAGCCAGGTGACGCGTATCCTGCACCGCGATTTGCAGACATTCTTCGGGCTCCCGGACCCGCGCATCCTGGTGGCCGGCCTTAATCCCCATGCTGGGGAAGGCGGTCATCTGGGACGTGAAGAGCTGGACGTGATCGAGCCGACCCTGGCGGACCTGCGCCAGGAGGGCATGACCCTGACCGGTCCGCTGCCGGCGGACACCCTGTTCACGCCCCACTGGCTCAATCAGACCGACGCCGTGCTGGCCATGTACCACGATCAGGGCCTGCCGGTGCTCAAGTTCAAGGGCTTCGGCAACGCCGTCAACATCACCCTGGGGCTGCCCATCGTCCGCACCTCCGTGGACCACGGCACCGCCCTGGACCTGGCCGGTAAGGGCACCGCCGATGCGGGCAGCCTGCGCACCGCCATTAACACCGCAATCGAGATGGCGCATTGTCGCCGGGAACAGAACCATGTCTAAACCGGCCGGCCATCAGGCCCGCAAACGCTTCGGCCAGAATTTCCTGCACGATCCGGGCGTGATCGAGCGCATCGTCAGTGCGATCCATCCCCGCCCTGACGACGTCATGATCGAGATCGGTCCGGGGCTGGGCGCGCTGACCGAGGAGCTGTTGTCGGTCAATCCGGCGCTGCAGGTAGTGGAGCTGGACCGCGACCTGATTCCGGTGCTGCGGACCAAGTTTTTCAATTACCCGGAGTTCCGCATTCACGAGGCGGACGCGCTCAAGTTTGATTTCGCCGAACTGGCGGCGGACAAACCGCTGCGGATCGTCGGCAACCTGCCGTACAACATCTCCACGCCCCTGATCTTCCACCTGCTGGGGCAGGCCGGTGTGGTGCAGGACATGCACTTCATGCTGCAGAAAGAAGTGGTGCAGCGGCTGGCGGCGGTGCCGGGGGACCGGCACTACGGACGCCTGGGCATCATGGCCCAGTATTTCTGCCAGGTGCAGCCGCTGTTCGACGTCGGGCCGGGCGCGTTCAAGCCGGCCCCCAAGGTGGATTCGGCCATCGTCCGCCTGGTGCCGCACCGGGAGCTGCCGTTTCCGACGCAGGACCTGAAGCTGTTACAGTCGGTGGTGAGGACGGCCTTCAATGCCCGGCGCAAGACGCTGCGCAAGGCGCTGGGCGGGTTGGTCAGCGCTGACCAGCTGCAGTCACTGGGGATTGATGACGGCTTGCGGCCGGAAAACCTGGCGCTGCAGGATTATGTCCGGATTGCCGATCATCTGGCCGGGCAGTAACCCGGGCCGGAATCGCCGACCCCGAATCGACAACACCGAACCAGAACCGATACAACCGCATCATGACCGACTATGCCGTAGGCGACATCCAGGGTTGCTATGAGCGCCTGATCGACGTCCTCGACAAGGTGGATTTTTCACCATCGCGGGACTGCCTCTGGGTGGCGGGGGACCTGATCAACCGGGGGCCGTCGTCCCTGGCCACGCTGCGTTTCATCGAGAGCCTGGGGCCCTCCGCCCGCGTGGTGCTGGGCAATCATGACCTGCACCTGCTGGCGGTGGCCTTGGGTGGCCATTCGGTCAAGCGCAAGGACACGTTGCAGGAAATCCTCGACGCCGAGGACGCCGTCTATCTGACCGACTGGCTGCGGCGCCAGAACCTGGCGGTCTATGACGAGCGTCGCGATGTGTTCATGAGCCACGCCGGGTTGCCTCACATCTGGACGGTGCCCGAGGCCATGGATTACGCCCGGGAGCTGGAGTCGGTGTTGCAGAGCCCCGACCCCGCCGGTTATTTCCGCGAGATGTACGGCAATGAGCCGGCCGGCTGGTCGGACGGGCTGACCGGCATGGACCGCTGGCGGGTGATCACCAACTACTTCACCCGCATGCGCTTTATCGCCGAGGACGGCCGCCTGGATCTGCTGACCAAGGATGCCGCCGCCAACGGACCGGACGGCTTCCTGCCCTGGTTCCGGTTCCCGCGGGATGACCGGACCCGGGTGATCTTCGGCCACTGGGCGGCACTGGAAGGGCGCACCGGCATCGACCGCTACATCGCCCTGGACACCGGCTGCGTGTGGGGCGGGCAGCTCACGCTGATGAACCTGGACAGCGGGGAGCGCATCCACTGTGACTGCTGAGCGCCGGATCCTGCGCTGGGCCCTGTTGTTGGGCGCTCTCGCCGCGCTGACCGGGGTTATGGCCGGAGCCTTTGGCGCGCATGGCCTGCGCCAGTCGGTGACGCCCCGCAGCCTGGAGGTCTTCCAGACCGGCGTCACCTACCAGATGTACCACGCCCTGGGGCTTTTAGCCGTGGCCCTGCTGGGGCTGGCGGGCCTGGGCCGGCGCTGGCTGACCCTCGCCGGCGGTTTCTTTGTGCTGGGCATCGTGCTGTTCAGCGGCAGCCTGTACGGGCTGGTGCTGCTGCAGTGGACGACCCTGGGCCCGGTCACTCCGATCGGAGGCCTGTGTTTCATGATCGGCTGGGTCTGTCTGATGATCGCGGCCGTCAAGCGACAACCGGAGGACGATCAACGTGTTGATCCAACTGAACGGTGAATCCCACGATCTGGCGGACAACGCCACCGTGGCCACACTGATCGACGAACTCAAGCTGACCGGCAAGCGGCTGGCGGTGGAGGTGAACGAGGACATCGTCCCGCGCAGCCTCCACGGCGAACACCGGCTGCAGGCTGGCGACCGGGTGGAGGTGGTCCACGCCATCGGCGGGGGCTGAGCCGGCGCGCCCGGAGCAATCCATTGACTGTGTATTCATCGACCGGCGGCTGCGTCCGCCGTTATCAGGACTGAACTATGACCGAGCCGAAACAGGACAAACCACTGGTTATTGCCGGACAAACCTACACCTCGCGCCTGCTGGTGGGCACCGGGAAGTACCGTGACCTGGAACAGACCGGCCAGGCCATCGAAGCCAGCGGCGCGGAAATGGTGACCGTGGCCGTGCGCCGCACCAACATCGGCCAGAATCCGGACGAGCCCAACCTGCTGGATGCGGTATCGCCGGAGCGCTACACGATCCTGCCCAACACCGCGGGTTGCTACAGCGCCAAGGATGCGGTGCGGACCTGCCGCCTGGCGCGGGAGCTGCTCGACGGCCACAACCTGGTCAAGCTGGAAGTGCTGGGGGAAGAGAAGACCCTCTATCCGAACATGCCCGAAACCCTGGAGGCCGCCGAGACCCTGATCAAGGACGGTTTCGACGTGATGGTGTATACCAGCGACGACCCGCTGCTGGCCAAGCGCCTAGAAGAGATGGGCTGCGTCGCCGTGATGCCGCTGGGCGCACCGATCGGGTCGGGGCTGGGCATCCAGAATCGCTACAACATCCGCATGATCGTGGAAAACGCCGAGGTGCCGATCCTGGTGGACGCCGGCGTGGGCACCGCTTCGGACGCCACCATTGCCATGGAGCTGGGCTGCGACGGCGTGCTGATGAACACCGCCATCGCCCAGGCCGGCGACCCGATCCGCATGGCCCGCGCCATGAAGCTGGCCATCGAATCCGGCCGTGAGGCCTACCTGGCCGGCCGCATGCCGCGCAAGGCCTACGCCAGCGCGTCGTCACCGATCGACGGCACCTTTTTCTGATAATCTTAATCCTTTTCACGTGCGGGGCCTTCGGGCCCCGCTCTTTAATGAAGAGGACAAGTCGCCGAAGAGCGGCCATCACGACAAACGCTGAAAAGAGCGATAACAACGGGGCTCAGCGCTGACCCCTGAAAGACGACCCAATAATCTTTCGGAGCTGGAATTACCGAATGACAGACAAAACACCGAGCCGCCGCGAGCGGATCCTGCAGACTCTGGCCGAGATGCTGGAAACCGACCCCGATGCACGGATAACCACTGCGGCGCTGGCGCGCTCGGTGGGGGTCACCGAGGCCGCCCTGTACCGGCACTTCCCCAGCAAGAAAAAGATGTTCGAGGCCCTGATCGACTTCGTGGAAGAGACGGTCTTCTCCCGCTGCCAACGCATCCTGCAGGATGAAGAAGACGCCCAGGCGCGGCTGCGTAATCTGGCCCAACTGGTACTGGTGTTCGCCCAGCGTAATCCGGGGCTGTGCCGCGTACTGACCGGCGATGCCCTGGTGGGCGAGGACTCGGCCCTGCGCCAGCGTGCCTCCCAGTTCTTCGAGCGCCTGGAAACCCAGGCCCGCCAGGTGATCAAGGAAGGCGAGATCCGCCAGGGTTTGCGCCCGGCCACCAGTTCCGCCCGTACGGCAGAGTGGTACATCACCCTGATTGAAGGCCGCATCCAGCGCTTTACCCGCTCGTCCTTCAGTCATCGTCCGGATGCCCACTTCGACGAATTCTGGAATGCCACCCAGCAGGGCATCTGGCGCGTCGCTGAGCCGGCCTGATCCAGGGCATCCTCGTCGTCTTTACGGGCGCAGATCCTGGTGAAGCCGCTACACTGAACGGGGTGGTCGAAGACAGGAAACCGGTTGCGACCGGGCGACGGCCACCCGATTGGGTCCCGGTCAAGGGAGGAGGCGAGCGCTGCAAAGGATCAGGATGTCCGGATTATTCCAGACGTGTGCAAGGATTCTGGCGATCGTCGCCGGCATGATGCTGGTGGCGACGACGGTCGACGCTGAAGACAGCGGGATGCCGGCCGATCGCATCGTGCGCATCGCCACCGGGGACTGGCAACCCTATGTCGACTCCGCCAAGCCGGATTTCGGGCCCCTGGGCCATGTCATTCGCACCGCCTTTGCGCGGGCCGGCTACGAGGTCCGCTACCGCGTTTTTCCCTGGACCCGCAACGCCCAGTTCGTGGCCACCGGCGAGCAGGACGCGATGATGCCCTACTACTGCTCCACGGAGCGGGCCCGGAAGTACCGCTGCAGCCTGCCCATTGTCAGCGGCGAGCAGGTCTTCTTCCACCGCGACGGTGAGTCTCTGGACTGGGATTCCATGGCGGATCTGGCCGACCAGACCATTGGCGCCACCTTGGGCTACTTCTACGGAGGCTCCTTCGAGCGGGCTGAACAGCGCGGCACCATCGCCGTCAAGCGCATTGCCGACGATGCGGCCAACCTGCGTCTGCTGCTGCGCGGCCGCATCGATCTCTATCCGCAGGACCGGGCGGTTGGCTACGGGATGATCCGCGCCAACCTGCCGGAGTCCCAGTGGCACGGCATTACCCACGATCCGCGTCCCCTGCACCGGGAATCCCTGCACCTGCTGTTCGGGCGCCAGGGCGAGCGGGGCAAGCAGCTGATGACGGTCTTTGACCGCGAACTGCGCGCCATGCGTGACAGCGGTGAGCTGGAGCGGCTGCTCAACCCCATCTACGCCGACCAGCGGGCGGTGCGCGGCGCGCCGGCGAGTGACGCTGAGCCGTCAGGCGTTGTGCAGTAGCGCCTGCAGGTCGTCGAACAGGGCGGGGGCGCTGATCAGGATATCCTGACCCCACAGGTCGTCCGGATAGCCTTCCGGCACGGTGTTGAAGTGCCCGCAGCGGGCCCCTGCCTCCAGCGCGATCACCCGCGCCGCCGCGAAATCCCAGGGACTGACGCTCTCGTAGTAGGCGTCCAGGCGTCCCGCCGCCACCCAGCAGATATCCAGCGCCGCTGAGCCGATCCGCCGCAGGTCACGGCAGTTGTGGATCATGGCGTCGAGCCGGCGCAGGAGCGGTGCCAGGGCGTCCTTGGTGTAGGGGAAGCCGGTGGCGAACAGCGCTTGGCGCGGGGTGTCGGCGCCGCTGTTACGAATCGGCTGGCCATTGAGGGTAGCGCCGTCGCCGAGAATGCCGCGGAAGGTCTCGCCGGAGAAGGGCGCGTGCACCACGCCCACCCGTACCCGGCCGCGTTCGGCGTAGGCGATGGACACAGCCACCTGGGGATGGCCGTAGGCGTAATTCACGGTGCCGTCGATCGGGTCGACGATCCACAGGGGGGTGTCCAGGTTCTCCGCCTGGCTCCGGTCTGGCGCGGTTTCCTCGGACAGGATGCGGTGGTCGGGAAAGCGCTCGCGGATGGCCTTGGCGATAAGCTCGTCGGCCATCACGTCAGCGTGGGTGACCAGTTCGGTCTGGTCCTTGTAGTCGGTGCGCAGCGTGTTCTCGCTGCGTTCTCGGGCGATCAGTTCGCCGGCCTGGCGGGCGATCTGCTCGGCAAAATCGGCAATGTCGGACAGGGACACGAGAGTTTCCTTCGATAGTTGCGCGGTTATCGGGATAGCGTGGTGGGAACAAGCATGCCTGCCAGGGGTGGCAGGCACAATGCCGGCGGGATCCGGGATGACCGATCCCGCCGGCGATTCGACGCAAACGGTCGGCGTCAGAGAGCCTTGAGCCACTGCTCCAGCTTGTCCATGGCCAGGATCAGGCGCGGGCAGGCCTGGTCGATGAACGCGTCGTCCAGGTCGCGGTCGGCGAAGTCGTTGCCGGCCAGGCGCAGGGCTTCGCTGCCGTCGAAGTCGACGAACGCCAGGCGCGCACTCAGCTTGTCCGGCACGAAACCGAAGTCGCTGGCCGGCAGGATGGCGATGCCGGTGTCCTCGAGCAGGGCCTTGCACAGCGCGGCGCTGGTCTTGATGTCGTGGTCGGCCAGCGCGTCCCGGTACTCGCAGAAATCCGGGAACAGGTAAAAACCGCCCTGGGGTTTCTGACACCAGATGTTCATGGCCTCCAGGCGCCGGTGCAGGTATTCACCCAGCACCTTCAATACCCGGCGCGACTGCTTCAGGTACTCGTCGATGTCCTCGCCGCCGTTAAACGCGGTAATGGCGGCGTGCTGTATGGGCGAGGCGGTGGAGGTGAAGGTCTCGCTGGCGATGATGGCCATGGCGTCCTGCAGCGGCCGGAGCTCTTCCGGGAACACGAAACAGCCCAGGCGCCAGCCGCCGGCGCCGGCCCACTTGCTCAGGCCCGTGCTGATGATGGTGCCCTCGGGGTAGTAGCGGGCGATGGACTTGTGCTTGCCCTCGAAATGCACTTCCCCGTAGATTTCATCCGACAGCAGGATGATGCGGTACTTGCGCGCCACGTTGGCGATGGCCAGCAGTTGCTCGTCGGTGTAGGTGCAACCGGTCGGGTTGGACGGGTAGTTGAGGATCAGGATACGTGGCCGGGTCGGATCGTCGCGGCAGATGATGTCCAGCTCCTCGGCGGTCAGCTGCCAGTTGTTCTCGGCGTGGGTCGGCAGCCAGTGCACCGAGCGGCCGATGATGCGTGCCTGGGGTGCGTAGGATACCCAGCTCGGGCGAGGGATCAGCAGATCGCCGTAATAGGCCAGCTGCAGGATGAACAGCAGCTCCTTGGAGCCCGGGCCAATGAGGACGTCTTCCCAGGTGGAGCGGGCATGCTGGCTTCGGTTGATGTAGCCGGAGATGGATTCGCGCAGGCCCTTGAGGCCTTTGACTGGCAGGTAGTCCTTTTCGGCGGCGTGCTCGCGCAGGGCTTCGGTGACCCGCTCGGGCACCGGGAACGGCGACTGGCCCAGGCCCAGTTTGATGATGTCGCGTCCCTGCTGGCGCAGGTGGTTGCTCAGTTCGTTGATGCGCAGGGTGGCGGACGGCTGAATACCGCGAACGTTCAGGTTGATGGCATAGCGGTGGTCGGTTTGTATGTCCATGGCTCCGGTCTTTGTGTGGGGCGTGATTCCGAAGGAATCTCCAAACAGGCACCGAGACGGCCTGCTGTGGCACGCAGCGTCCATCGAGGGACGCCGGTGCCTGTTCAGCGGTTCCAGAACCAGTATAGAAAATCGCCACCGCGGATGAAGCCATTACCGCATAGGTGATTGCCGAAATATAAACCGCAACCAGATTAGTCGGTCCGGTCGCAGGTGAGCGCCTTCAGTTCCTGATTGAAGACACGCTCGTTCTCGCTGTAATCCACCGGCACATCCACCAAGTGGACGCCGCCTTTATCAAGGGCTTTGGCGAGGGTGGGCGCTAACTCGTCGGCGCTCTCGATACGATGGCCGGTGGCGCCATAGGATTCGGCGTAGCGGACGAAATCCGGGTTGCCGTAATCCAGGCCGAACGATTCAAAGCCGTCCTGTGCCTGTTTCCACTTGATCATGCCGTAGGCGCTGTCGTTGATCAGCAACACCACGATGTTGAGGTTCAGGCGCACCGCCGTTTCCATCTCCTGGCTGTTCATCATGAAGCCGCCGTCGCCGCAGATCGCCATGATTTTCTTGTCCGGGTAGAGCATGGCGGCGGCCATGGCGCTGGGCAGGCCGGCGCCCATGGAGGCCAGGGCGTTATCCAGCAGCACGGTGTTGTTGTCGTAGGCCTTGTAGTTGCGGGCGAACCAGATCTTGTACATGCCGTTGTCCAGGGCAATGATGCCGTCGTCGGGCATGACCTGACGCACGTCGGCGACAATGCGCTGGGGCAGCACCGGGAAGGCGTCCGAATCGACCCGTTCTTCCAGGTGGTTTTCCACCGACTGCTTGACCCGCATGAATTCGGCGAAGTCGTGGTGCTCGCAGGCGCCGCAGTGCTCGGCCAGCCACTCCACGCTGTTGGCGATGTCGCCCACGACTTCGTGCTGCGGAAAGTAGACCGGGTCCACGTCCGCCGGGCTGAAGTTCACGTGGATGACCTGCTTGCCGCCGGGATGCATGAAGAACGGAGGCTTCTCCACCACGTCGTGACCGACGTTGACCACCAGATCGGCGTGGTCGATGGCGCAGTGCACGAAGTCGCCGTCGGACAGGGCCGCGTTGCCCAGGTAGCGCGGGTGGCGTTCGTCCACCACGCCCTTGCCCATCTGGGTGGTGAAAAAGGGAATGCCGGTGGCCTCGACCAGGTGGATCAACGCTTTGGAGATCCGCTTCCGGTTGGCGCCGGCGCCGATCATGATCAGCGGATGACGCGCCTTGCGGATCAGGTCACAGGCCTGTTGCAGACTCTTGCTGCTGGCGGTGGGGCGGCGGGCATCGCTGGGGCTGAAAATGTGGGTGTCCGGCTCGGCGTGTTCCGCCGCGATGTCCTCGGGCAGCTCCAGGTGGACGGCGCCCGGGCGCTCCTCGGTGGCCAGGCGCACCGCCTCGCGCAGCTTGGCCGGTATGGTGTTGGCGTTGGTGATCTGGCGGGTGTACTTGGTCAGCGGCCGCATCAGGTCCACCACATCGAGGATCTGGAACAGCCCCTGCTTCGACGACTTGATGGGCTTCTGGCCGGAAATCATCAGCATGGGCATGGCGCCAAGCTGGGCGTAGGCGGCGGCGGTGACCAGGTTGGTGGCGCCGGGTCCGAGCGTCGACAGGCAGACCCCCACGCGTCCGGTGAGGCGGCCATAGGTGGCGGCCATGAAACCGGCGGCCTGCTCGTGGCGATTGAGAATCAGGCGAATGCTGGAGTTGCGGATTGATTCCAGCAGGTCCAGGTTTTCTTCCCCGGGTACGGCGAAGATGTACTCCACCTTTTCCTCTTCCAGTGCCTTAACGAAAAGATCCGAGCCCTTGATGGGTGCGTGTCCGGTCATGCTGGCTCCCTGTGTCGCAAATGGTGGGGCCATTCACTATGAGCGATGGCCTTACCCTCAGGCAAGCGGGCGGCGTTACCGGATTGTCAGGGGCGCGGGTGATCGCCGTCAGTGGAGGTCGCTGGGCGGCATGCGGTGGGCGTCCAGCTGCAGGTGCTCGATGCGCTTGCCCAGCAGGATGGCGCGGCCGGTATAGCGCTCCTCCCCGGTGGCGGTGAACTCGAACAGGAAACGCCGCCACACCCGGATGCGGCCTTCCGGATCGCGCTTGAACCAGAGACCGCGCAGGTAGACCGCGTCGTCGAGCAGGGTCACGTCCATGCGCTTGCAGTAGCGACGTGCGGCGTCGAGCACCAGGTCCTTGATCTCCTTGGCGCGCCACCAGTACCAGGCCAGAAACCCGAACAGGAACAGCAGGGTCAGGTCGAACAGGGTCACGGTCAGTCCCGGAACTGTCGGCTGGCGCGGAACGGGTGGGCCTCGTAGGTGCCCAGGATGCGCAGGTCCTCGGCGAAGAAGCCCAGTTCCTCGATGGCCAGCTGCAGCGGGCGCTGGTCCACGTGGCCCTCGATGTCCACATGGAACTGGCTGGCGCTGAGTTGTGACCCGAGGATGTAACTTTCCAGCTTCACCATGTTGACGCCGTTGGTCGCGAAGCCACCCAGGGCCTTGTACAACGCCGCCGGAATGTTGCGCACCCGGAACACGATGGAGGTGATGTAGGCCTTCTGCGGATCGAACGCCGGCTGGATCTCGGTGCCGGACAGGATGATGAAGCGGGTGGTGTTGCCCCGTACGTCCTGGAACTGGTCGTCGAGGATTTCCAGCCCATACAGCTCCGCCGCCAGGCTCGAGGCGATGGCGCCCCGCGAGCGGTCGTTGCCCTCGCTCACCAACAGCGCGGCGCCGGCGGTATCGAGCATGGCTTCGGCGTGCATGCCGGCCTCATCGATGTGGCGGGCGCACTGGGCCAGCGCCTGGGGATGGGAGGACACGGTTTTGATGTCCTCGGCGCGGGCGCCGGGCAGCCCCATCAGGCAGTGGTTGACCGGTTCGAAGTGCTCGCCCACCAGGTGCAGTTTGAGTTTGGGAATCAGCCGGTAGATCTCTTCCACGCGGCCGGCGGTGGAATTTTCCAGCGGGATCATGGCGCGGGCGGCCTGGCCGGTCTCGACCGCGCGCATGGCGTCGAGGAAACTGGGGCAGGGCTGCACCGGCTGGTCCGGAAAGACTTTCTGGCAGGCCAGGTGCGAATAGGCACCGCGGTGCCCCTGGAAGGCGATGGCGGCGTCGGCGGGTAAATCGTGGCTCATGGCGGTATCCTGATCCGGTAAGGCCGGGCCAGCTTAGCAAAGCTGGTATCCTCCGCCCATCATACTGGTTTTGAACGGTTTCGGGAGTCTGACACAGCATGCACTGGATCCTGGGAATTGGCCTGACGGTATTGGCGTTCTATATGCTGCGCCACTGGGGCGACCTGCCGGAGGAGAAACGCAAGGCCTACCTGTTCCGGGGCCTGGCCGGTGGCTTCGTGCTGTTGATGCTCCTGCTGTTGCTGACCGGGCGGATCCACGTGCTGGTGGCGGCGGTGGGCGCGCTGCTGCCGTTCCTGCGCAAACTACCGGCCCTGCTGAAATACCTGCCGCTGGCGAACCGGCTGTACCGGGATTACAAGGGCGGGGCGAATCAGGGCCAGCAGCAGGCCGGTGGAACCGGGGCGCGCCCCGGCAGCGGGCGGATGAGTGTGGAACAGGCGCGGGAGATCCTGGGGCTGGAGGCGTCGGCCTCGCGGGACGATGTCATTGCCGCCCACCGCCGCCTGATTCAGAAAGTGCATCCGGATCGGGGCGGCAACGATTTCCTCGCGGCCCAGATCAATGAAGCCAAGGCGGTCCTGCTGGACCGCCAGGCCTGACTCACATCATCTGCATTCACATCACTTCGACCTTCACCTCGAAGTGCTGGGAGCGCTGGCTGCTGCCGCCCACCTCATAGGTAATGCCCGACTGGTTCCCGCCCTGGCGGGTTTGCGTGCTGCCCAGCTCGAACCAGTCCCCCGGGGCAACACGGCGCATGGTCACGACGCCTTCGGTTTCGTAACCGGCGGGCAGGTCGCCCTGGGGCGTATTGTCGAACGCCATGATCTGCAGCTGGATCTGCTGGCGTGAGATCACCTGCGGTGTGATAACGAAGCCACTGCTGATATCCACCTGATCGAGCAGTACCGCCGGGTTAAACCCGCCCTGCACGGCGACCGGCAGCGCCCGCACCTGGCCGGACTTGATGTGGGCCGACTGGCCATCCTGCACCACCAGGGTCTGCTCCTGGTTGCGCCGAGTGGTGATGACCTTGTTCTCGGCCTGCACCGACACGTTGCCGTTATTGATGGATACGCCACCGCCCTGGCGCTGGCCGCTGCGGCCCTGGCCACTGCGTACGGTAATCCGCAGCTGCACCGGCGCCACATCCATGGTGCCGATCAGCTGTTCGATCTCGTTGAGCACCTGGGGCTCGGCGCGGACCGCCAGGTTCTGGCCCTGGGCGGTGACGTTGAGCTGGTCCTGGGGATAGAGCTGGCGCAACTGGGCGGCGATGTCATCGGCCGGCCGGTTGTTCAGCGAAAAGGTCCGCAGTTGAGGAGCGGCCAGCGCCGCGTGGGTCATGAGCAGAAGCAGCAGGGTGACGAGCCCGCGGGTGAACACGCCGTCTTTGAACATCCATGAATCTCCGGTGGTTGCAATGTGATCAGAGTGCGCTATGATGCTGAGCATGATGACTTCACGTGACGCCTGTCAATTTCACTCTGTAGCGGCTGCTGGTAACCCGGCGGGCGTTGTGGCGTCCGTGTACTTTTGGTGGTTTGCCTATGGCTTTTATTTTAGCCAGAGGTCGGGCCACGCGTAGAAAACCTTCACAGATTCAGAAGGCGGCCCGGCGGAAACCCAGGCTGCCACCGGACTTGAAAAGCCCCGATCGGCAGCCAGCCATCGGGGCTTTTTCATTTCGGACTGAAAGGACGTGAAAGGACACAACCATGAGTAGCGAAGCTCAAGCACGCAGACAGCTTCTTTGCAGCCGACGGCTCTCCGGCCAGAACGGTTGGCGATTTATCAGCGGCTGGCGTTATTGAACGTCAGCCTGCGGGTTTTACCGATTTCTGATGATTGCCAATACGTTTCTGAACCGGAGTACTCATGATGAACATGCCACTGACAGCCACCGACACCACCATCGATCAACGATCGACCCTGCCCAGCGAAACCGCGACCCAGACCGTCGTAAAACTGCCGACGCCGGCGCAGCTGCGCCAGGAGCTGCCGCTCAGCGCCGACCTGGCGCGCCAGATTGCCGAGCACCGGGAAACCGTGCGCCGGGTGCTGCTGGGCGCCGACCCGCGCATGCTGCTGGTGATCGGTCCCTGCTCGGTGCACGACGAAGTGGCCGCCCTGGAATACGGCGAGCGCCTGGCGCGGCTGGCGGAGGAGATCAAGGACCAGTGCGTGGTGGTGATGCGCGCCTACGTCGAAAAGCCCCGCACCACCGTCGGCTGGAAAGGTCTGATGTACGACCCGGAGCGCACCGGCGAGGGTGACATGGCCCAGGGGCTGGTGCGCTGCCGCCGGCTGCTGCTGAACCTGGCCAACCTCGGCCTGCCGCTGGCGACCGAGGCACTCAACCCGGTGGGCTTCAGCTACCTGGAGGATCTGGTGAGCTGGACCGCCATCGGCGCTCGCACCACCGAATCCCAGCTGCACCGGGAAATGGCCTCCGGCCTGCCCATGCCGGTGGGCTTCAAGAACGGCACCGACGGCAGTGTGGGCATGGCGGTCAACGCGATGAAGTCCGCCGCTCACGGCCATCACCGTCTGGGCCATGACGACGACGGCCACCCGGCCATGATCCTGACCCCGGGCAACCGCGACGTGCACCTGGTCCTGCGCGGCGGCCGCGGCATCACCAACTACGATCCCCAGAGCATCGCCGCGGCGACCGCCGCCCTGCGCGAAGCCGGCGTGATGCCCTCGGTAATGGTGGATTGCAGCCACGACAACGCCCAGAAACAGGCGCACCGCCAACTGGATATTGCCCGCCACGTCATGGCCCAGCGCGGCGCCGGTAATACCGACATCCGCGGGCTCATGCTGGAGAGTTTCCTGGAGGAAGGACGCCAGAATGACGGCGAGGAGCTGATCTACGGGTGCTCCATCACCGACCCCTGCCTCGGCTGGGAGCAGACTGAAACGCTGCTGCAATCGCTGGCGGCGATGGGGCGGAATCCGTAGGGCGTTGCCCGGATCGGCGAGGCTGTAAGACGGGCAGGCCTTTAGCCTGCCCTAAACCCGAAACCGCCCCACGGCCTGCGCCAGCCGCTGCATGGCGCCATCCAGCTCCCGCGCCACGGCGGAGGCCTGGGCGATGGCGCTGCTGGAGCGTTCCGCCGCTTCGCTGATGTTCACGGCGTTGCGGTTCACTTCCTCGGAAACCGAACTCTGTTGCTCGGCCATGGAAGCGACTTCCGTGGTCATGTCGAACAGCTGCGACGTGGCGCCGTCGATGTTGCTCATCAGGGCATCGGATTCGGCGAAACGCTGCTGGCCGTTGCGGGTCAGCTCCGATGCCGCGCCAATCGCCCGGACGGCGTTCTGGCTGCCGTCCTGCAGCGCCTCGATGTTGCCGCGAATCTCCTCGGTGGAATCCTGGGTGCGGCTGGCCAGCCCGCGCACCTCGTCCGCCACCACTGCGAACCCGCGCCCGCTCTCACCGGCCCGGGCGGCCTCGATGGCGGCGTTCAGCGCCAGCAGATTGGTCTGCTCGGCGATGCCGGCAATCACGTCCAGCACCGTGCCGATGGCCTGGCTCTTGGTGTCCAGCGATTCAATGACCGCCGTGGTGTCGGCGACTTTCTCCAGCAGTGCGTTCAGCTCGGCGTTGACCTGACGGGTGATGTCCCGGTTGCGGGTCATGTCGCCCCTGATCGTGTCCACGTGGCTGTTGGCCTGCTGCACGCTTTCCGCCACCTGCTGGATGGAGGCGCCCATCTGCTGCATGGCGGAGGTGAGCTGCTCCAGCTCGGCCCGCTGCTGCTGCGACGACTGGTCCGCCTCGCCGGCGGCGCCGGCCAGTTCGGTGACCCGCTGACGGGTGTCGGCCACGGCGCCGTGTACCTCGCGGATGGTGTCCTGGGTGCGGCCGATGAAGCGGTTGAGCGCCCGGGCGGTGTCGGTCATCTCGTCCTTGCCGGTTTCCGGCACACGGCCGGTCAGGTCCCCGTCGCCGTCGGCGATCTCCGCGGCCGCCGTGCGCAGGGCGTTCAGGCGGCTGATCACCCGGGCACCGATCACCAGCCCGATGATCAGGATCAGGGCGACGGCGCTGATGACCAGAACCACCAGGACCGACCGAATCAGCCCGTCGGACTGATTATCGGCGGTGCGGCGCAGGCTGTCGGTGACCTGGCTGAACTCCAGGCTGACCGCCATCAGCACATCGTTCAGGGGCTCGCTGATGCTGGCCGAGGCATCGGCGATGGCGGATTGGGTGGCCTGGGTGGCGGACTGCTTGAGGGTATTGAAACGCTCGGTCAGGGCTTCGGTTTCCTGGGCGATGGCGGCGTTGCTGACCCCCAGCACCAGCTTGCCGATCTCCACGTCCTGGGAGGTGACCGGCAGCTCGATCACCCGGGTCTGTGCGTCGTCCGGGGCCGCGTCCAGCACACTGCGCACGGAGCTGCGGATGGGGCTGGCGTCGATCAGCCGCTTCACGTCCGGGTTGGTGCGATCCACATAGCGGGTCAGCGGGTTGCCGTCCCGGTCCAGGTAGATGGCGAAGATCACATTGGGATTCTCGTGGGCCATTTCCACGAAGCGGGTGAGGGTGGGCACGTCGTTGTCCCAGACGTAGGGCGCGGCGATCTGGGCCAGGATCTGGCCCACCGTGCGGCTGGACTCGACCAGCGTCTCCTCAAAGCGATCGATCACCCGTTGTTGCTCGGATTCGAGCGAGGTGGTCAGGCTGTTCTCCAGCTCGGTCTGGACGTTGCCGGTGAGGTTGTTGACCACCTCATCCAGCCGGGCCTGGTCCTGTTCCAGCGTGGTGCCCAGTTGCGCACCGGCGCTCTCCAGTTCCGTGGCGATCGCGTTTTCCAGTTCGCCCACGTTGTGGCTGGTGATCAGGACCACCAGCGCCACCTGGGCGGCGGCCGCGACCAGCAACGCCAGAAACAGCGGACGCGCCAGCCGACTGCTGAGCGCGTTCTTGATAAAACCGAGCATAGCGAACCCCTACTGCCACAGCGCGCCCCGAGCAGGCGCCATCACACAAATGGTCCCGGAACCGCCTTCTTGTGGCCGCTGCCGGCGTCGAATCCGGCGAAAAGCGGCAGGTTTTATCCCGGGGTCTGGTTTGTGGCGTTATGGAGCAGTTTCTGTGCCAGTCGCGGCTGACAAGGCCAGCCGTCCGGCCAGTGCCAGCAACAGCCCGCCCATGATCCGGTCGAGCCAGTGGCCGAAGCGGCCGAATGCCCGACGCACCCGGGGCAGGGTGAAGAACAGGGCGACAATGCTGAACCAGAGCCCCGTGGCCAACGCCATGTAGACACCATAGAACACCTGCACGCCGGTGGGGGTATCCGGGCTGATCATCAGCGAGAACACGGAGACGAAGAACAGCGTCGCCTTGGGATTGAGGGCGTTGGTCAAAAAGCCCAGGCGGAAAGCCTTGGCGCCCGACTGCCGGGACGCGCTGCCATTCCCCACCTGGATGCTGCCCGGTTTGGAGCGCAGGCACTGCAGCGCGATCCAGGTGAGGTAGAGGGCGCCGACCACTTTGAGGATATTGAACAGGAAGATCGACTGCTGGATCAGCAGGCCAATGCCCAGCAGAGAGTAGGTCACATGCACCAGAATGCCCAGCCCGACGCCAACCGCCGTCAGCAGCGCGTTGCGCCGGCTCTGAGACAGGGCCTGGCGCAGCACCACCGCGAAGTCGGGACCCGGGCTGGCCACGGCCAGCAGGTGGATCAGGGCAATGGTCAGGAATTCGGGCAGAAACTGGAGCATGGGGGCCTCGTGGAACCGGTGAATAGGCCAGCATTCACCAAACGCCGGGAAGCGTCAACGCCCTGAAGTGCTCTTCGCGGCGCGGTGGGTGCGGTTCCCGCCATGCCCGGCCGGCTGGGCATGGCGGGAGCGCTCCATAAGAGTGCGCGTGAGCCGGGCGCCCGCTTGCCGGGCTCAGCGTGGGAGCGAAGCGGCGGGTCGTATCGGGGCCGGTGAGGGTTCGCTGGCACCGGTCGCCGGCTCCGTGAGCGGAATCACCATCGGGTAGCCTTCCGCCAACCGCTCCACGCGGGCGGAGAGGCCGTACACGTCATACAGGTTGGCGCTGGTCAGGACCGATTCCGGCGTCCCCTCGGCGAACAGCCGGCCGTTCTTCATCAGCACCAGGCGGTCGGCAAACTGGGCGGCCAGGTTGAGGTCGTGGACCGCGACCAGCAGCCCGGCACCCGCATTGGCCATGCCCCGCAGGCGCTGGAACACCAGCTGCTGGTGCGCCGGATCCAGTGCCGAGGAGCACTCGTCGAGCAGCAGCAGGCGCGGCCGGGGCTGATCCCAGACCTGGGCCATCACCCGCGCCAGTTGCGTCCGCTGCTGTTCGCCGCCGGACAGGGTGGGCACCAGGCGTGTGCGCAGGTGGGCGATGTCCAGCCAGTCGAGCAACTCGGCCATCACTGCCGAGCGGCGCGCCTGGGGTTCGCGCGGGCGTCCCAGGGCGACGACTTCTTCCACCGTCATGGGGAACTGGAGATCGACCTTCTGCGGCATCACCGCCCGATGGCGCGCCAGTTCCTTGCGGTGCCAGCGGCCCAGGGGCCGATCACCGAAACCGACCTGACCGGCGGCGCTGGCGGACAGCTCCCCCGCCAGGGTACGGATCAGCGTGGACTTGCCGGCCCCGTTGGGTCCCAGCAGGGCGACCATCTCGCCCGCCGCCACCTGCAGCGAGATGTCGTCGAGAATGGGGTGGCCACCCAGCGCGACGGAGACGCCGCTCAGTTGCAGCAGGGCCGGCGTCGGGGCGGAGGGTGTGATGTCGGACATATCAGGCAAACCGGTTACGCATCAGCATGGTCAGGAAAAACGGTCCGCCGAGTAAGGCCATCATCAGGCCGATCGGCAGTTCGGACGGCGCGACGATCACCCGCGCCAGGCAGTCGGCCAGCACCAGCAGGGCCGCGCCACCCAGGGCGCAGGCCGGCAGCAGCAGGCGGTGGCCGGCGCCGAACAGCTGGCGCAGCAGGTGCGGCACCACCAGACCCACGAAACCGATCAGGCCGGTAACGGCAACCGCGGAGCCGACCCCCAGGGCGGCGAGCAGGATGGCGCCGCGCTTGACCCAGTCGGTGGAGTAGCCCAGATGACCGGCCACCGGTTCGCCCATCAGGAAGGCATCCAGCGGGCGCGCCAGGGCGGGCGCGATCAGCAGCGTGGCGATCATCCAGGGGCCGGCCATCCACAGGTCTTCCCAGCGCGCGTGGGCCAGGCTGCCCATGGTCCAGAAGGTGAGCGAGCGCAGCTCGCTGTCGTCGGCGTAGAAGGTCAGAACCCCGGTGCCGGCGCCGGCGATGGCGTTGATGGCGATGCCGGCGAGCAGCAGCAGGGATACGCTGGTCTGTCCCTGGCGGCGGGCAATGCGCCAGGCCAGTAGCGTGGTGACGGTGCCGCCGATAAAGGCCGCCAGCGGCAGGGCCCAGCGCCCGGCGAATGCGATCCAGCCGGCGAGGCTGGAGCCTCCCAGCACGATCACCGCAACCGCACCGAAAGCGGCGCCGCTGGAGACCCCGATCAGGCCCGGGTCGGCCAGCGGATTGCGGAACAGGCCCTGCAACAGGGCGCCGGAGACCGCCAGCACGGCCCCGGTGAGCAGCCCCAGCAGCAGACGCGGCAGGCGGATGTCCCAGAGCACCAGGTGCGCTGTCTGATCGCCGGGCATGGCGCCGACGGCGAGCCTGGTCAGGTCATCGAGGCTGATCGGGTAGGCCCCGCTGGACAGCGCCAGGACCGCCGCGACCAGCAGCACCAGCACCAGCCCCGAATAGTTCAGGGCTGGCGGCAGCCGGCGTATGCCGTCACTGGGCATGGGCGGTGGTCGCCGGGCTGGCGTCGGCGTCCGGAATCACGTTGGCGACGGTCTGCATGGCTTCCGCCAGGCGCGGACCGAAACCCAGCAACAGCATGGCGCTGGCGGCAACGTGATGGCCGTTCTGCCAGGCGGGCAGCTGCGTCAGCCCCGGCCACTGGTCGGCGCGGAACTCGCCCGGGCGCGCCTCGGCGATGACGATGGCGTCCGGTCTGGACACCAGCAGCGCCTCGCGGCTGGCGGGCTTGTAGCCGTTCACGTCGGGCAGGGCGTTGGCCAGCCCCAGCGTCTTGAGCAGGGCATCGGCGGCGGTGTCGCGACCGGCCAGCATGACGCCGTGGTCACCGGCGGCCAGCAGCACCAGTACCCGCGCGTCGGCCTTGCCGGCCATGGTCGCCTGCACCGCTTCGATCTGCTCGCGCATCCGGCCGGTCAGCGTCTGCGCCTCGGATGCGTGGCCCACCAGCTCGCCGACCCGCTCGATTCGCGCCAGGGTGGCGGGCACGTCCCGCGCTACTGGCAACTGCACCACGTCCACGCCGGCGGCGGCGATGCGCTCGATGGTCTGGGCCGGCCCGGCTTCCTCGGTGGTGATCAGCCGGGACGGCTTGAGCGACAGCACGCCTTCCAGGGGCAGGGCGCGCAGGTAGCCGATCTTCGGCAGCGGGCCCACGACCTGCGGCGGATAGTGGCTGGTGGTGTCCACGCCCACCAGCAGGTCGGTTGCGTCCAGGGCGACGATGGTTTCGGTGATCGCGCCGTCGGCGCTGACCACCCGGGGCCCGGCCGCGACCGCCGGTGCGGTCAGGGCGAGGCACAGGCCCAGGGCTCCGGCGAGGGATCGCATCAGGGGCATAGCCGATTCTCCAGGGTCTGCATTTCCAGTCGCCAGGCCTCGTCTTCGGGCTGGCCGGGCTTGCGCGCGCCGAACAGCGTCAGTACCAGGGTGCCGCTGGCGTCGTAGCCTTCCAGCGAGGTGACGATGCCGTCGCTGGTGGGACGGCGCACCCGCCACCACTGCTCGATGGTGCTGACGTTGGCGTGCAGGTTGAATGCCGGATCGAGGATGTTGATCCACGGGCCGGTGGGCAGGATGCGTGACACCGGGCCGGTGTGGATCTGCACGATGCCGGGATTGCCGACGAACACCATGATCGGGCAGCCGCTGGCGCTGACCTGTTGCAGCAGTACGTTGAGCGCGCTGTCTTCCGGGCCCTTGTCAGTGCCGTCGTCCAGGCGCCGGGCGGCATCGGTGCCGACCAGCTCCAGGGCGGTCAGGCGATCCACGTCGTGGCGCTTGAGCAGGGCGTTGAAGTGATGCACGTCCTTGAGCTCGGCCCATTCCCGGCGCAGGGCGTCGGCGTCGAGGGTGGCCGGGTTGGTCCGTTGCAGCGGCGCGCGCGGCGCTTCGATGGCCGGAGTCTGGCCGGCGTCGTCCAGGAAACGGTCCAGCAAGGTCTGCCAGGCGTCGCGGTCAGTGTTGTCGGTGCGGTAGATCTTCTGCAGGGCCTGGCCGTGCCTGTCGAAGAACTGCAGGCTTTCCCGCTCGCCGGAGCGCACCTGTTCCCAGACCCGGAAGCCATAGGCCCACTGGCGGAAGAACACGCGCACGTCGATCTGTCCCACCGCCAGGCCCATGGCGCCCGAGCCGGCGGTGTGGAAATCCTTGAAGGTGCCGGTGACTTCGTGCACCACCGACTCGTTGCGGGCCAGGATCATGACCTCGCCAACCGCGTCCATGGACTCCATCAGCGCGGGGAAGTCCGCCTTGAGCGGCTGCACCGTCTCCGGCTCCCGGCACAGCAGCAGGGCCAGTTCGCTGACTTGCAGTTCCTGTGCCGCCTGGCGGATGCGCAGCCCCGGGTTGTCGGCGCGCAGGGCCGCCCAGCGCTGTGCCAGCTCGGCACTGGCGGAGGGGTGCGGCGTGTGTGTGTTTGTCTGCATGGGATAACTCCGTTTTCGTCAGTCGGTCAGCGGCCGGTTTGGTGTGGCGACCGGGACCAACGCTGCGATCCTGCCTGTCGCAGGTTTGCCGGGCGGGATCGCGTCAAAGGCATTCGCGAAGCGCGTGGGCGGGCTCCTCGAAGACTCAATTAAAATTGATTATCATTTGCGTTTCAGGTCAGGTCAACCGGACGGCATGCCCCGGCCCGATCCGCGGGCGTTGAGCCGTCAGAACACATACTCCGCGCTGACGCCGAAGTTGCGTCCCGGCTCCGACAGGCGATTGGCCGTAGCGGTGCTGGAGGCAATGCCGCGCACGTCGTCCCAGACCCAGTACTTCTTGTCGGTCAGGTTGAACACGCCACCGCGGAGGGTCAGGCCGTCGAGCGGCGTGACGTGGGCGGTCAGGTCGTACAGCTGGTAGGCGGACGGTGCAAACTGGCCGTCGCCGGCGTCGTAGTCGCTGACGTGATTGACGAAGGTGCCGGCCACCTCGGCGCCCCAGACGTTGTCGGGATCCTCGAAGCCCAGCGCCAGCACGGCCTGGATAGGCGGAATGGATTCCAGGGCGGTGCCGTCCTCCAGGTTCTTGCCTTCGATGTAGGCTGCCGCCGTGCGGGAGTACCAGCCATCCGCCAGGCCGACGGCGTCGTTCAGGTCCAGCGTGCCCTTGAACTCGACGCCGCGGATGATGGCGCGGTCGACGTTCTCGGTGGTGTATTCGCCGTACGGGTAGTTGGCCGGGTCGACGCTGACGGAGACGGAACTCTGGATGAAGTCGTCGTAGTCGGTGTAGAAGCCGGTCAGCTCGGCGTTGCCGTAGCGGCCCTGGGCACGCAGGCCGAGTTCGACGAACTTGCTGTGTTCGTCGTCCAGGTCCGGGTTGGCGACGAAGCGGTAGCCGCGGCCACCGTCGTAGTCGTAGTAGAGCTCGTCGTAGGAGGGCGCGCGGAAGCCCAGGCCGGTCTTGCCGAACAGCTGCAGGTTGGGCGTGAAGTCCCAGGTGCCGCCGATCTGGCCGGTGACTGCCTCGCCGCTGGCGCCGTCATAGTCCAGCGATGTCAGGCCGTCGCTGTCCAGGTCATAGTCGTAGCTGTCGAAGCGTACCGCCGGTGTCAGGGAGCCGCGGTTGTCCGCTAGGCTCAGGCGATCCTGCAGGTAGAGGCCGATGCGGGTGGCTTTACCTTTCGGCGAGAAGCGGCTTTCGGACACAGTGTCGCTGTCCTGGTTGATGTCCTTCTGCAGGCTGTCGTAATCGTCCTGCTTGAGCGTCAGGCCGTAGGCGATCTGCTGCGGCACACCGAAGGTGAGGTCTTTGCTGAAGTCTGTCTTGAGCTGGTAGGTGGTCTGGGTGTAATCGCGATCCACCAGCCGGTTATAGCCGGAGTAGACCATCTCGCTGCGGTTGACGGTCTCGGTGTCCTGCCAGTCCAGCTGCCAGTGCAGGTTGTCGAACAGGACGGTGTCCAGTTCGGCCTCCTGGTACAGGCCCAGGCGGTAGCGGGTGAGGGAGTCGTCGGTGGTGTAATCGTCGTAGGTCACGAAGCCGCTGGCGCTTTCCTCCGAGTAGAGGCGCAGCTCGGAGGTGGCCTTGTACTTTTCGGCCACCACCCCGATGCGGCCGCTGTCGGTCCGCTTCTGCAGCTTCATCAGGACGTTGTAGTTATCCACGTCGCCCGGGTTGGGTTCGGTGCGCTCGTCGCCGATGGTGGTGTCCCCCTCGCCGTCGCCGAAGTAGTTCTCCGTGTTGTCGGCGTTGCGGTTGGTGACGATCAGCATGGCTTCGTAATCGCCGCGCCGGCCGGCAACGGTGGCGGTCTCGAAGAAGCCGTTGTTGTCGCTGCGGTAACCGCCTTTGACGCTGGCGTAGGCGTCGTCGCCTTCCCCTTCCAGGAAGTTCTCGGGCGAGGCCAGCTGCATCGAAACGGTGCTGAATCCGGCGCCGCTCTGGGCGTTGCCGCCCTTGATGACAGACACCCCGGCGAGGGACTCGATGTCGGTACTGAGTCGGCCGCTGTTCAGGTAGCTGGACGTCGGGCCATAGGCCTCGGCGGCTTCCAGGCCGTCGAACTGGATCGATATGCGGTTTTCATCGAGACCGCGCACGTTGAAGCCGGACAGGCCGAAGCGGCCGTTATCCGTGGTCAGCACGCTCGGGTCGTAGCGGAAGATGTCATCCACCGAATAGGACACGGTGTCGTCCAGGTCCTCGGCGCTGACGTCGGAGACCGAACCTTCCTCCCGTGCGGTCTTCTCGGTGGCGCTGCGGGCGCCGTCGGCGGTGACCTGGATCTGGGGCAGCTCGATGGTCGAGGTGTCGCCATCGTCGGTGTCGGAGCCGTTGGTGGCGGCGTAGATCATCGGGCTGGAGCCCATCAGGGTGGTGAACGCCAGGGGAATGAGGGTCTGGCTGGACAGGGAGAAATCAAACGGCTTACTTCGCTTCATAGGTCGTATCGCCATGCGGTTTAGTAAATACAAACAATAATGATTCGCATTAATGACGGGTATGTCAATAAAGAGGGCAGGCGGGCGGACTGAGTGAGTTGCTCAAAGTCATGTCGTTGTTAGCCCCAGGTGGCGGGATAACACACCACCGGGCCTCTGGCAGGGCGGCTTTCCGGGACGAAGCGGGCTGGCTGGAAGGTGTTTGTAAAAAACGTGTAAAAAAGCCCCGCGGGGCGGGGCAGAAGGGGGAAAGCTTTCAGGGAAAGCCTTCAGAAAAACTCGACGGGTTACGCCGCGGTGATGCTCGACATCTGGGTCATCGGACAACCCCGGCAGAGATCACCCGGCCGGTCGTTGCGGCCGCTGTCAGCGCCATGGTTCCTCTGGGAGCGACGGTTCCACAGCTTCTCGTGGAAGAAGTAGGCCACCGTGTTGATGGCTGGCTCAACCATGGCAATCAGGCTGCCGATGATGATGTCGCCCGTCAGCACGTAGGCCACGGTGAAAGCGACGGTAAAGTGAGTACAGGCAAAGGTGATCGTCTTGGTCAGGGAGTGATCACCCTCCGCGCCGTGGTTATGGAAAAACAGCTTAAGTACACCCATGATCATCTCCGCTGGCTGACGTTGTACCGTTCCATTAAAACGCGACTGAGATCGATTATTAAGTAAATTGTATTTTTGTTTTCAATAGATACCGGCTATTACTGATGTGAGCCGTCGGATGAGCCGTTAAAATGAAAAATCAGTCACCTGCGTTGAAAACGGCATAGCGCGCCCCTATGAATTGAATATGGTCAATAAACTTTCTAAGGAAAGCTCGCGTAGGTAAGTTAGAGAAAAAACGATCAGAGTTTAAAACGACTCGAAACTGACTGAGGGAGAACCCAATGAGCACGAACCTGATTGGATTGGATACCGGAAAAACCGAGCAACTGGCCAAGGATCTGAACGACCTGCTGGCCAACTACCAGATCTTCTACATGAACGTTCGCGGCTACCACTGGAACATCAAGGGCGACAACTTCTTCGAGCTGCACGCCAAGTTCGAGGAGCTGTACGACGACCTGCTGCAGAAAGTGGACGAAGTCGCCGAGCGTATTCTGACCCTGGGCCATCGCCCCGCGCACGCTTACAGCGCCTACATCGATCGCTCCGGGGTGAACGAGAGCCAGAACGTCAGCGACGGCAAAACCGCCGTTGGCCAGATCGTGGAAAGCTTCGCCAAACTGATCGGCAAGCAGCGTGAAATCCTCGCCACGGCCGGCGATGCCGAGGACGAAGGCACCGTTTCGCTGATGAGCGACTACATCTCCCAGCAGGAGAAAACGGTCTGGATGTACCGCAGCTACCTGGGCGAATAACCCGCCCGGATTGCCCTGTCCGCAAAGCCCCGCCCAGCGCGGGGCTTTTTTGTGTCATCGAGACGTCATCGCCCTGTCTTTTAATCGTCATCCACGTGTCACCTGTCGCCCTTAGCGTCGTACCGGCGCTTCATGACCATAAAACCAGACAATGGGCGAATGAGATGACGAATGACTCCCTTTCTAATGACTCCCTTTCCAAAGGCTCCCTGTTTAAAGGCCCCTTGTTAAAAGACCCGCTGTTTAAAGAGTCCCTGTTCAAAAAGACGGCGCTGACCAGCCTCATCCTGGCCGCGACCCTGGGCCTGACGGCCTGTAACGACGACGATGACGACGACAGCGCCGATCCCGAGACCCGGATCAGCATCGCGCTGGAACAGACCGGCCGCTACACCGACGACGGCAACGGCTTCGACGAAGGCTCCGCCGAGATCGTCGCCTACGACAAGGATTCCACCACGCTGTTCGTGATCAACGCGGAAGCCAACCGTGTGGACGTGCTCAACGTCCAGGATCCCACCAACCCCGAGAAAACCGGTGAGATCGACGCCCTCGACCAATGGGCCAGCGCGGGCGGCATCAACAGCATCGCCTACGCCAACGGCCTGATCGCCATCGCCGTCGAGAACGACACCGCCACCGACGTCGGCCGGGTGCAGATCTACAACGCCTCGGACCTGAACTTCCGCGGTCAGACCGATGTCGGCAGCCTGCCCGACATGGTCACCTTCAGCCACGACGGCACCCAGGTGTTGCTGGCCAACGAGGGCGAGCCCAGCGACGACTACAGCATCGACCCGGAAGGCTCGGTCAGCATCGTCGACGTGACCGACCCGGACAACCCGGTGGCCCAGACCGTTGGCTTCAGCGACTTCAATGCGGGCGGCAGCCGTGCTGCGGAACTGCCGGACGGTGTGCGCGTGTTCGGTAACTATGGTCGCACTCCGCTGACCCTCGCCGCCGACCCGGACCCCGATGCCGATCCCGCCACGCTGGAGGTCAACCAAGACATCTCCGGCGTCAGCGTCAACGACTGGCTCACCCTGGCCTCGGAAGAGGGCGACCCGCTGCCGTATCAGGTGGCCGCGGTGGACAGCGCCAACGGCATCCTGACCCTGACGACCGATTTCGACGGCGATTCCGAGATTGCCGACACGCTCGCCGAAGCGGGCGCCGCCGGCCTGGCCGTCTATCTCCACGACGGTGCATCATCCGTGGCCCAGGACCTGGAGCCGGAGTACATCGCCGTTTCCCCGGACGGCACCCAGGCCTGGGTCACCCTGCAGGAAAACAACGCCGTGGCGATCATCAACATCGACAGCGCCTCCGTTGAGACGATCGTGGCCCTGGGCACCAAGGACTTCAACGAGGACGGCAACGGCCTGGACCCGTCCGACAAGGACGACGGCGCGAACATCGCCAACTGGCCGGTGCGGGGGATGTACATGCCGGACACCATCGCGTCCATCGAGATCGGTGGCGAGGCCTATTACTTCACCGCCAACGAGGGCGACAGCCGCGAATACGACGGCTTCGTGGAGGAACTGCGCTTCGAGGACGCGCCGCGCGAGGGCGACCTGAGCGACACTGCGTTCGGCGACGAGACCCAACTGGGCCGTCTGGCCACCAGCCTGACTTCCGACACCGACGGCAACGGCGTGCTCGATACCCCGGAAATCTACGGCGCCCGCAGCTTCTCCATCTGGAACGCCGAAGGCGGCCTGGTGGCGGACAGCGGCAGCGACTTCGAGACCATCACCTTCGAGCAGTTGGGTGAGGACTTCAACAGCGACAACACCGAGAACGGCAGTGGCGACAGCCGCAGCGACGCCAAGGGGCCGGAGCCAGAGGCCATCGCCGTCGGTGCGATTGAAGACAAAACCTACGCCTTTATCGGCCTGGAGCGCGTGGGCGGCATCATGGTGTACGACGTCTCCGACCCGCAGGCGCCGGCGTTCGTGGAATACGTCACCAACCGCGACTTCGGCTTCGACATCGAAACCCGCATCGACGACGGCGGCGAACCGGCCTACCTGGCCGGTGACCTGGGTCCGGAAAGCATCGTCTTCATCAGCGCCAGCGACAGCCCCAGCGGCGAGCCGATGCTGGCGGTGGGCAACGAGATCAGCGGCACCACGACCTTGTACACCGTCAAGGTGACCGAAGAAGCCGTGGAATAGGACGGCGGGGCTCAACGCCAGGTCCGAATGAAAAAGAGGCCCGGTTGGGCCTCTTTTTTGTTGGGCGGATGGGGTGTCCAGAGTTCAGGCGTGGGGCCGTCAGGACCCAGGGGCCTGGCGGCCCCTCCGAAGCTTCAGCTTCCGAGCAGGCCGCAGGCCTGCCCCGTCATCCCCAGGGCACGATCCCACCGCCCCTCAAACCGCCACCTTCAACGCCGGCACATCCTGGTGCAGGAACCACTTCTCGGTTACCACCTTGCGGGTGAACCAGTGGGAGCGCATCAGGCCGCTGGCGACGGTGGATTTGACCCAGCCCGGCAGCTGCCAGCCGTCGTTCTCGGACAGGGCGCGGCGGCCGAAACGGTCGGCGATGGCGTCGCCGTAGCGCTGCAGGCTCTGGGCGTGCATGTCCGGCGCGCGGCGGATGGTTTCGGCGGCCAGCAGCGCGGATTCGATGGCCGGGCGGATGCCTTCGCCGCTTTGCGTGTAGGCCAGTCCGGCGGCATCGCCGATCAGCAGGATGCCGTCGTCCACCAGCGGCCGCTCGGCGTGGGCGTAGAGCAGGTAGGCGTGGCCCTTGAAGCGGCCGGGCAGATCCTCGGGGATGCGCCCCTGGTCCTTCATGTCCTGCACGAAGGCTTCCAGGTGGTCGGTGAGCTTGTGGTTGTCCTCCCGGCCCAGACCGATGTTCAGGTAGTTGTCCTTGCGGAACACCCAGGCGTAGCCCTTGAGGTCCCGGCAGAACCAGAGTTCCGGCTGGTCGCCCCGGGCGCGGCAGGTCTGCGCCTGGGCGTCGGTCATCTCGAATTCCACTTCCTTGGCGGCGACCACGGTTTCGTGCCCGCCGGGGCCGTCGCCGAGCTGGCGCGCCACCGGGCAGAAGTGTCCGCCGGCGCCCACCACCAGCGGGGCCCGGTAGGTGTCGTTGATGATCCAGTTGCCCTCGTCGCGCACGATGGACTTCACGGGCGTCTTCAGCGCCTTGTCGGCGGTCACGCGGTCCAGCAGGTAGGTGTCGAACTCGCAGCGGCGGATGCCATAGCTCACCGGCTCGTCACCGTGGTCGTTGTCCACCGCCGGCTGGCCCATCATGCCGATGCGGAAACGGTTGATCGGTTGCAGGGTGTTGGCCTGGCGGTAGTCGTCCAGGTCGATGCCCAGGCTTTCCACCACGGCAGGCGTCACCCAGCCGGCGCAGGTCTTGTCCCGGGGGAAGTCGGCCTTGTCCATCAGCAGGATGCGCTTGCCGCTGTTGCGCAGGGCCCAGGCCAGGGTGGAGCCGGCCGGGCCGCCGCCGACGATGATCAGGTCGTAGTGTTCCATGGTCAGACGGACTCCGGTGCAGCCGAGGATGCGTAGAGGTGCTTGCGGTTACGCGGCACGCTGTTGTTGTCCGCGTGGCTGAATACCACCTGGAACAGCTGCAATGAGCTGGTGCGGAACGCCGAGATCGAACCGGCCAGATACAGCCGCCAGGCACGGGTGAAGTTCTCGTCGTACATGTCGGTCACCTCGTCGACGTGGGCCTCGAAGCGGTCCTTCCAGTGTTCCAGGGTCTGGGCGTAGTGCAGGCGCAGGTTCTCCACATCCAGCACCGAGAAATTGCCCCGCTCGCAGATGCCGACGAACTCGCCGATGCTGGGCGGGTAGGCGCCGGGAAAGATGCGTTTCTCGATCCAGGCGTTCATCTTGCGTGGCGAGTTGCGGCCGATGCTGTGCAGCAGGGCCAGGCCATCGGGTTTCAGGGAGCGTTTGATCACCGTGGCCATGTCGTCGTAGTGGCTGGTGCCCACATGTTCCAGCATGCCCACCGAGACGAAGGCGTCGTACTGGCCGCTGATGTTGCGGTAGTCGTCCTCCACGTAGTCGATCTGCTGGTCCAGGCCCTGGCGTTTTGCTTCCTCGCGGGCGAACGCCAGCTGTTCCTTCGAGATGTTGTAGGCGTGCACGTTCACGCCATAGTTCCGCGCCATGTAGCGGGCCAGCCCGCCCCAGCCGCAACCGGCTTCCACCACGGTCATGCCCGGCTTGAGCTGGAGCTTGCGGCAGACGTGTTCCAGCTTGGCCAGTTGCGCCTGTTCGAGCGTGTTGTCGGCGCTCTCGAAATAGGCGCAGGTGTACTGCATCTCTGCCGTATCCAGCCACAGGCGGTAGAAGTCGTTGCCCAGGTCGTAATGGTGGTGGATGTTCTGGCGCGCATCGCCCATATCGGTGGAACGGGGCGCGTGGTTGGCCCAGAGCTTCTCCAGCCAGGCGGGCCAGCTGGACTCGGCCTGGCGGGTGGCCTGGTAGAGCGTGTCCAGCAGCTCGGTCAGGTCGCCGGAGACGGTCAGCCGGCCGGCGCTGTAGAGATCGCCGAACGACAGGTTGGGGTTGGAAACGAGATGATAGAGTGCCTTGGGGTCGGTCAGGCCCAGGGTAAAGCGTGGCGAGGTGTTGTCGAGCCGCACCTGCGACCCGTCCCAGAGTTCGCACTGGATCGGTGGGCTGCCGGCGAACTCAAGCAGCTTCTGCAACAGTTTGCGCTCCCAGAAGTAGGATGCGCGACGGGTCTGGTAGGCTTCCAGCGGGATGGACAGGGCGTTCTCCTGTCGCGGCTCGCTGGCCGACTCGTGGCCGGTCTGGGTGTTCTGATACGCCATGGTGGTCTCCCTGAAAGTTCGAATCCCCTGATGGGGCCCCCGATCAATTCGCCATGCTGTCTCAAACGCACTCTGTCATTTATTTGTTCTTCTATCCCCCCTAGTATAGAAAATCGCCACTTACTGTCACCTTAATGGATCACGTGTAAGGCCCTATGGGGCCTATAGAATCGTCAAATATCGATTTGCTTGCTATTCACCCTATACCGTTTAGCTTGGTAACGAAATCCATCACCGGACCAGGAGACACGAACCATGGCCCAACCCGTCAAGCTGTTGTTCATGGCTGGCAGCACCCGCACCGGATCTTTCAACGCGCAACTGGCCGAAGCCGCCGCCCGCACGGCGGAGACGCGCGACGGCGTCAGCGTCACCCGCATCAACCTCGCCCACTACGAGATGCCCATCTATAACGGCGATCTGGAAGCGGAAAAAGGGCTGCCCCAGGCGGCGCGTGACCTGAAGCAAGTGTTCCGCGACCACCACGGCTTCTGCATCGCCGCGCCGGAATACAACAGCACCCTCACGCCGCTGCTGGTCAACACCCTGCACTGGATCAGTCGCCCGGAATCCAGCGACGAGCCCGGTCTGGCGGCCTTCAAGGGCAAGGTGGCGGGGCTGCTGTCCGCGTCCCCCGGCGGTTTTGGCGGCATGCGTGGCCTCGTGCCCCTGCGCATGATGCTGGGCAACATCGGCGTGCAGGTGATTCCCACGCAAATGGCCGTGCCCCAGGCCAACCAGGTATTCGACGGCAACGGCGAGTTCAAGGGCGACAACTGGCAACCGATGCTGGATGGCGTGATCGACGAGCTGGTGGCCACGGCGGGCGCGGTGGGCCAGGCGGGCCGCTGATTTCAGCCCAGCGGGCTGTTCACCCCCGCAAAGCCTTCGCCCAGCACATGGGTATAGATCTGGGTGGTGCGCACGTTCGCATGGCCCAGCAGCGACTGGACCGTCCGGATATCGCTGCCGCGCCGTAGCAGCTCCGTCGCGAACGTGTGGCGCAGCGTGTGGCAGCCGGTCGGCTTGTGAATCCCCGCGTCTGCAGCCGCGTTGCGGACCGCTTTCTGCACGCTGGAGACATGGATGTGGTGACGCACGGCGCGCCCGGTATCGTCCGCGCACAACCCTTGGGACGGAAACAGCCACTGCCATTCGAGCGACGTGTCCGCGCCCGGGTATTTGCGGCGCAGGGCAAAGGGCAGGGTGACGGGTGCGGTTATGTGCCGGTCCCGCCCGCGCCAGGAAAAGGCGATGCGCTCGATGTGGGCGGCCAGTCGGCTTGCCAGCGCCTCGGGCAACAGGGTCGTGCGGTCTTTCCCGCCCTTGCCATCGCGAACCGTAATGACCCGCCGGGCCTGGTCGATATCCTTCACGCGCAGGCGGGCGGCTTCGGTCACCCTCAGGCCGGCGCCGTACATCAAAGACGCCATCACGTCATACGGCGATGACAACTGCTGAATCAGCCGCATGGCCTCATCGTGGGTGAGCACCGTGGGGAGTCTGGGCGGCCGTTTCGAGCGGGTGGCGTCACCGATATCCCCCAGTGGCGCCTCCAGCACCTTGCTGTAAAGGAAAACGAGGGCGTTCAACGCCTGATCCTGCGTCGCCGCCGCGACATTCCGCTCCACCGCCAGCCAGGTCAGAAAGTCCCTGACATCGGGCGCGCCCAATTGGCGAGGATGGGTCAGGTTCTGGAAGCGGATGAAATAGCGAATCCAGTACCAGTAGGATTTCTCCGTCCGAATACTGTACCGGCCCAACCGCATCACCCGGCGGACCTGCTCCCTGAGGCGGGGTTCCCGTTGCGCCATTCGCTGACCTCCTGTCTGCGAAGCTGTATTTTTATACAGTTATATTGGAATGACAGAATGAAGAAGTCAAACGAAGACATGGCGCCAACGGCGACGAGACGCTAAGGTGTTGTTTAAATGGAATTAACGACCGTACCGAAACCGCCCGTAGGGCGACATTATCGAGAACGCACGATTATTCGATATCGCGGAACGCGGTCTAATTACTGTTATGCATCTCGGTTGGACATAGAATGGGAATGACTCCAGAGCAATTTCTCGAAGCGTTCGTTGATCAGAACCGACTCGATTGCCATGAAAGGCCCGGTGACGTGCGCAGAGGCTTCAATGCTGCCGTCTCGTGCTCCCACTTAGCCGACCATTACTTGGCCTATAACAAGCGCCACTGCCCTGAGAAGGTTGTTGCATTTGACACTATAGGCGACCTTGTAAACTACCTTTCAGAAGAGACGGAAGGCGCCTTTCGCGATATTCGAAGTGTCTCAAATGCCTACAAGCATTTATATACCGAGGTAGGGCCCTTTTCACGCCATTCTACTGTCAATTCCTGTGGCGCAATTGAGGGGGGCACATTTTCCTCCGAAGACCAGATTATTGAAATTCATGAAGAGTATCTTTCTGAAGACAAAGAAAGCGTTCGGTCTGCGGTGATCATTAAGAGGAAAGACGGATCACGATTTGAGCTGCTACCTGCGCTAGACAAGACTGTAGAGCGATTCTACGACCTAGTGTTTGCCGATGCATAACAAATCGCTCAAGTATGTTCCGGCCCTTCGGGCCTACACCGGACGCGGCTAAAGCCGCGCCGCTTAGCTCAAACGTTATGGCAAAAGGAGAATTTGAGTCTGGGCTTCCTGAAGAGCAGTTCAATTTTGGTGTTTTGGTTCCTGCTTTTCGGTCCGGGTATCGGTGGATATACCCTGGCTCAGTTGATGGGTAGCCCATCGACAGATGATCCCGGATTTCCCAACCTTTTCTTGTTTTCCTACATCGTTGGCCTGGTGCCAGCCTTTATTGCAGCAATTTTTGATGGGATTCTGCTCTGGAGTTATAAGGGGCGCGAGGAAGAGATAAGTTTAAGCTTTGCCGTCCTATTGGGTGGCTTATCTGGCGTATTGGTTGCTCTATGTTTCGGCATATTCTTTGATCTCTGGTCAGGTAGCAGGTCGGTGGCGGTCTCTCTGGGCTTTATTGCCGTATTTGCGGTGCCTGGAGCAGTCTGTGGTATTTTCAACAAAACGGCATGGCGGCAGTTGTCGCCATAACAAGGCCAGTCACGGCGACGTCTACTACATTGCGGCTTCGCCTCCATTTCGTAGCCGCGCGTGCTGAATGGCGTTATATGAATAAGTCCGAGACATGAGAAATTTCAAAGAATTCAAACAGTCCTATCTGAAAGAACGAAGTGAGCATGTTGAGGGCAATTTTTTCACGCTATTTGGTTTTTTCTATCGGCTAGTAGGATCAGAAAGATACTGGCTGAAATTTATAGAGCGTGAAACGAGTATCGCTCGATACGGTGTGGCGTGGCTGTCTGAACTTCTCAGTAAAAAGGCTGTAACGAAGAATGAGCTAAACGATTACATGCTGGCTCTCAAAAATACCAACTCAAAAATTTCAGAGCGTAGTAATTTTATTCTTATCTTTGTTAGTGCGATCTCAGTGCTTGGTTTGAGCTCTTTGAATACTGTTTTTTCAGAGCACTTTTCCAGTCCTCCCAAGGTATTTCTATTCGCTATTGCGCTGATTATTGTGGGAGTGCTCATCGAGAGAGCTCGGGGACAATTTCGAATTGCAATCCACGAAGAGTTGATCAATGTGATCGACCGATGCATATAACCAATGCAGGCAAGGGACGCTCCTGTCGTCGCGCCCCTGCTGCAAGCGTTATGCCCTTTGAAACGGAGAGCAGCTTTGAAATTCGAGAAAGCCTTTAATCCTATTGAAGACTTTGATTTTGAGGCTCTAGAAGACTCTGATTTCAGAGAGGATTCGGTGAGGGAAGAAATTATCTCTCCCATCATAAAAGCTGTGGGTTACAGCACAGCGAGGCCTTTCAAGATAATTCGAAGCAAGCCTCTAAAGCACCCCTTCGTTTCAGTTGGTAGCGCCAGAAAGAAAATTACGTGCATCCCGGACTACCTATTCGAAGTGAATGGAGAGTTTGCCTGGGTTCTCGAAGCTAAAGGGCCAAACGAGAATATTCTCGAGGGAAAGCATGTGGAGCAAGCGTACTCATATGCCATTCACAGTGAGATTCGAGTACCGCTATTTGCGCTATGCAACGGAAGAGAATTCGCTCTTTACCACATCAGCAAGGGCGAGCCGATTCTACATTTCGATATGAGGTCATTAGCCAAATACTTTGACAACCTGAAAAAATATGTTTCTCCAGAGAATGTTACTAAAGCGGACTTTAAGCTGGCTAAAGACTTTGGCCTACACCTGAAGCGGCTTGGATTTCATGAATTTGAGAGTTTAATTTTTCCCAATGTGCCCGTTGGGTTTATTGCACAGCTAGATCCAGACCTATTTACAACAGGTTCAGGAATAAAATCCGAAGAGGGTGATAGTTATGTAATGACATTTGACTTCGGTGAAGAAATACTCAAACAGTTGAAAGGAAAGATTCCTGACCAAGCAATCGAAATGTTGCTTAAGCGCGAAGACGGCCATAGAAAGAATGTTCAATTTTCTGACGGAAATTTCCACGTTAATATTGACTGCCGCGTAGGCCATGAATTACAAGAAAATTCTGATGAAATATTCTTGCCATTCATCATCAATCGAGTACTTTAGGCATAACCAGTGCAGGCACGGCGACGCCCATTACATTGCGCCTTCGGCTTCATTTCATGGGCGCGCATGCTGCTGGCGTTATGTTTCTACCCTTAAGGAGTAATACATTGGGCCCGGTGTGCAGCATCGATGACTGTTCAAGAGAGGTTTTTGAAAACACCACTGAGTGTGTCCTTCATTGCCAGAAAGGTGACTATTCTCATGACTTCCAAAACAAAGGGATATTGAGAAAGTTTTATGATGCTTTAATCGAGTACATAGCTGAATCAGCTTTTAAATGGAAGCGACCGGACAACCCTGGATTAGTCAACATAGAAGCAGTTAAAACCTATCTCCACGAAGATGTAGGTGACGATGAAGTAATCGCATTTTCAAATGACGAAATAGTAGTATTTGATTTTATTTTTTTTCCATGCAGGGATAGCAGAGATGATTTTGATTATCTTAAGGTTCTAAGAAAAATAAAAGGTGCTCATTTTAACTACTGCAAATTCACGGCGCACTCAGTCGAGATTCCAGAAGTTGAGGCATTTTTCCAAGATTGTGAGTTTTTTCAATGGTGGAGTATTACACAATCTAAACTACTGGGGAATATAAATAATGTTTTATATCAAGGGTGCCTTTTCAGAGAAGGTGTAAGTTCATACGCAGATGACAATCATAATGCGTTGCTAGACATACCTCTTTTTAATAACTGCTCCTTTGATAAAGCCCTTTCGTTTGGAAATGTCATCATAAAAAAGCCTGTATTTAATAACACGGATGGCGTCTTAGTTAAAATTAATAGTTTGCGAATTGAAAATTGTGAGATTGAAGAAAAGTTTGTGCTAAATAAATTGGTGGCGAGGTATTTATTAATAGAGGATTCAGAGTTCAAAGCCAAGGTTGAGCTGAAAGAAGGACAGATTGACGAGGTCAAATTAATAAACACTAACTTTAAGGGTCTTTTTGACTCCTACTCTTCAGAATATGGAAGTTTTTATTGCTATAAAATCATATATAGTGATTTTGTGGGCTTTGAGAAGTGCGAGTTTGCAGCTTTAGAGGGCGACAATGAGCTAAATAAAGTCTCAACGTTTAGATATGTAACATTTTTAGATTTTACAAATTTTAGAAACTCTAAGTTTAATCAAGGCCTTGATCTTGAGGACGCGAATCTAAAGGAAGCGCCAAACTTTCTGAACATTAGTTTGCTGTCTGATAACACAAATAGAGAGACTTTAAGAATAATAAAAGACTCTTTTGATAAAATCGGAAATCATATCGAAGCAAACAAATTTTTCGCCTATGAAATGAGAAAATATAAACAAGAGCTATCCGGTAGGCCTATCAGCCAAGAAAGGCTGATATTTTGGCTGAACGAGAAAGCCTCTCGATTTGGTCAGAGCTACTTGTTGCCTGTTTTTTGGGTTTTTGTGTTCTCGATATTTTATTACTTGTTAATTGTCGGGCATGAAGGAAACTATCTATACAGTATCGTGCCATCCGCCAATGAGGCGATTAGTTCGATTTCAAATTTTATAAATAGCATCGCATCAAATATAATACCTTTTAAAAAACTGCTTAGAGAAGGTATGGAATTAATTAGCCTTGTGTTCTATGTGATTTTCGCAAGTTTGATATGGCAAACAATTGTGGCTGTAAAAAGACACACAAGGCGTTAATGGAACATAACAATCGGCTGCACGGCGACCGATTTTGCGCCGCTTCGCGGCACCAAACCGGCGCGTGAGCCGGGCGTTAAACCTGAGGATGAGCAATGTTAGAGCCAGAGGCTGATCTGAGATACAGGGTTAATAAATCAGAACTTATTTGGGTTCTAGAGCGGAAATCTTCTGGTTTAGCCGTGCCTCATATTGAAATAGTAGATAGTATCGAACGGACCGTACACGAGCGCGAGGGTAAGAAAGGGCTATACGTTCAATACCAAAGTATATGGCGGCCCCTGCATCCAGCCTCTGAATTCGAAGAGCTGCTGCGCTTATCAAAGGCAGAGAAAATATATCTGTTCTCTAATGAGTGGGGTGTTTCACAAGTTAACCCTGCATCAATTGAAAGACTAACTCCGGCGGCATGTATTTACACTGATGAGTCTGGCTTCGATGAGGTTTAACCAGGCAGTCAACCGGACGCCAAAAGCGTGGCGCTTTTGGTTCCCTCCGCTGCGCTCCGGCGCCGGATACCGCAGGCGTTGAGGCTGTAGAAAAAGCACCACAACGAAGACACCGGCCGCCTGGTGTACGATCCGGCTGTAATCCCCTCAGAAGTGGGGGAGCTCTACTGCGTCGTTAAGCGTCGATGCGCCCTTCCAAGCGATGGTCGAGTCTTGCTGTGAGGAGTCCTGGATGACCCAGTCCGAACTATCGAACATCTATCGAGACTACATCGCCTGCTTGAATGGGCAGGGTTGGACGTCGTTGGGACGTTTTGTTGATGATGACGTCAAGCACAACGGGGAGCGACTCGGAGTATCAGGCTACCGGCGCATGCTGGAGAGAGACTTTTCCGAGATTCCCGATCTATCCTTCAACATTGAGTTGCTGGTTTCCGATCCTCCCTACATAGCCAGCCGGCTCCGCTTCAACTGTACGCCAAAGGCGCGATTTCTTGGCCTGGGTGTACACGGAAGAACGGTGTCCTTTGCCGAGAACGTCTTCTATGAATTCCGCGACGAAAAGATTGTGCAGGTATGGTCCGTAATCGACAAAGCGGCTATTGAGGCGCAGCTCCTGACGAACTGAGCAATGCCTAACCCCTCCATTGAGCGGACGCCTACTGCTAACAGGCGTCACGCGCCGGCATTAGGCTCTCATGTCGACCGTTATACCGAGGTAAAGAAATGAGGCAGGTCGCAGCAATTTTGAAAGTGTTCTGCCGCCTTGTTAACCCTTAAAGAGATCAGAAATTGAACATTAAGATTCGTAATGAGCGTAAAGGGGATGTTGAGCCAATCCACCGAGTTACAGTGCTGGCTTTTCAGGATGCTCCTCATACTGATCACACCGAGCCGTTTATTGTGAAGGCTCTTCGCCGGGCTGATGCGTTGTTTCTGTCTAAAGTCGCCGAATCCGATGGAGACGTTATCGGTCACGTTGCCATTTCTCCAGTAAGCGTTTCAGATGGCTCTGCTAATTGGTTTGGACTCGGGCCGATCTCGGTGCTGCCTGAGTATCAGGGTAAGGGGATTGGCTCGAAACTCATGGAGAACGTGTTGGCTGGCCTGAAAGAGCAGGGTGCGGCGGGCTGCGTGGTACTTGGAGACCCGGGTTACTATGGGCGTTTTGGCTTCAAGGTTGTCGATGGTTTGGTTTTCCCAGGGGTTCCTGTGGAGTATTTCCAGGCACTCTCGTTTGGTGATGATTTTCCGCAGGGAGACGTTGCGTACCACGAGGCATTCTCGGCACGGGATTAACAATTGGCCGCGCAGTGCCGGTTTTCCGCCGCTAAGGAGGTCGATCATTTAAGCCGTTAAGGCAAGCGACGATATACGCGCCTGCTTAAAGCCCTGATGGGACGCACCACCATGCACATCCTTGTCACCGGAGCCGCCGGCTCCGGCACCAGCACGCTCGGCGAGGCCCTCGCCAACGAGCTGAATGCCGCTTTCATTGAGGCTGATGATGTCTATTGGCTGGAAACGCATCCGCCGTTCACGGAGAAAAGACCGGTTAAGGAACGGCAGAGGCTGATGCTAGCTCGTATGGAGCGTCATCCGAGCGCAGTGGTTTCAGGGTCGGTGATGAACTGGGGCGAGCGGGTTGAGAACGCGTTCGACGTGGTGATTTTTCTCTATGTCGAAGCGTCTGTCCGCCTGGAGAGGCTGCGGGAACGCGAGGCTCGTCTTTTCGGCGCGGCCGATCCCGGTTTTCTGGAATGGGCAGCGCAGTATGATCAGGGAACCGCGCCGGGTCGAAGTCTCGCCAGACACCTGGCTTGGCTGGAAGCCCGCTCATGTCGCGTCATCAAGCTCGAAGGCGCTATGTCGGTGTCTGAGCAACTGGAGATTCTGAGACAGGACGGTCTAATTAGGCGCGGCAGTTGATTGCGTTTTTACGGGCTTCGGTTTCCAGAGGGTTGGCAGGCCGGCTCACCATCAACGACGACATCTGGCACAGGGAAAGCCCGCCATGAAGAAAACGCTACTGATCGCGTTGTTCCCGCTCACCACCCTGGCGTCCACCCTCGAAACCCCGCACTACCGCATCGAGATCGAATCCAACTGCGTCGAGGGCGAGGTAACCTGCGACCGGATGACCTACCATGGGACCAGCAAGATCAGCGGAAACGCCATCAGCCTTGAAGGCCGCACCTGGCACACCACCTGTGCGGATGGCGTGACGCCCTGTCGGTTCCTCGGCTATCGATTCGAGAACGGCGCCGTGACGTACCGGGTTCATGAAGACGGCCTGCTGGAAGTGGTGCGTCACGGCGATGAGGTGTTGGTGCATGAGCAGGGGACTTGGCAAAGGTAGCGTGTCGCCTGATGGACCGGTCGCGTGGCTTTCCCGGATTTGTGTACCAGACCTGTCGATTTCACCGGGCCCCGGTCGACTAGGGGAGGCAGAACATGCAACCGGCACCGAACCAAGGAGCCACCATGAATACCCTGATCCTGACCACCTTCGACTGGGTGCCCGATCTGCCCCGGGGCTACGTGCGCGACCTGCGCGTACGCTGGGCGCTGGAAGAGGCCGGCCTGCCTTACCGGGTCGAGAGCGTGCCGTTTCGCGACCGGGCGGCCGCGCATTTCGGGCACCAGCCGTTCGGGCAGGTGCCCTGGCTGACCGATGGCGACCAGTCCATTTTCGAGAGCGGGGCGATCCTGTTGCATCTGGGGGAGCTCAGCGATGCGCTGTTACCGACAGATGCGCGTCAACGCAGCGAAGCCATCCAGTGGGTCTTTGCGGCGCTCAATTCGGTCGAGATGGCGAGCCTGCCCTGGTCTCTGGCCCGGTTCCTCGAGGACAACTCGGAAACACCGGCGCAGAAGCACCTGGAAGACTTTCTCGCCGCCCGACTGCGACACATGGAAAGCGTGCTCGCCGGGCGGGATTGGCTGGTGGATTCTTTCTCGGTGGCGGACATCCTGATGGCCGACGTGCTGCGTCTGGTGGACCGGTTCGACGGGCTGGCGGATTACCCGGCCTGCGCCGATTACGTCGCCCGCGCCTCGGCACGCCCGGCTTTCAGGAAGGCCTACGCCGACCAGATGGCCCATTTCGCGGCGGCAGACTGAAAGAAACCATACGCGAGGCTGGACGCGCCGGGCGGCCGATGCTTAGCTGGGTGTGATTCGCAAACAGGGAGACGCGACCATGAGCCCGAGCGACACCCCGGCCCGGTTCCAGGCCACCATCCTGCGCCCGGCCAGGCCCGATGGCGACGCGGCCTGGGCGTTCGTGGTGCTGCCCAAGAGCGCCAGCGATACCCTGCCGCGCCGGGGCCGGACCACCGTTGATGTCACACTGAACGGCCATGGTTTTCAGGCCACACTCGACCCGGATGGGCAACTGAGCCACTGGCTGCGTTTGGGGCCGGAGACGCTCGAATCCGCCGACGTGGCGGTGGGGGAGACGGCGTCCTTCGAGATCGCCCCCGTCGCGCAGGAACCTGAGCCCGACATCCCGCCGGATTTTCAGGCGGCCCTGGCGGCGGCCCCCGAAGCGCGTGCGGTGTGGGAGGCAACCACCCCCATCGCCCGCCTGGACTGGATTCACTGGATGACGTCCGCCAAGCAGGCCAGGACGCGGACCAAGCGGATCCACGATGCCTGCGACATGCTCGCTTCGGGTAAAAAGCGCGTGTGCTGCTTCGATCCGTCCGGGTATTACAGCAAGGCTCTGAGTGCGCCCAAGGCACTGGATGAGGATCCCGCGAGCGCCCCGTCCTGATCGTTCGGTCGGTTGTTTCGGTGGGATCGCGCGCTTCCGGGGAAAATCCTGCCGACGGGTGTCGAAATCGCGTTGTCCCAGACGACAAGAGGATGCACACGCACCAAAAGGAGCGCATCCATGAGCTCACAACCCACAACATTTCCCCGAATCGCCACGCAGGACGAATGGGAGCGGGCCCGCGAAGCCCTGCTGGCGAAAGAGAAAGCCGCGACCCGGGCGCAGGATGCTCTCGCGGCGGAGCGGCGCCGGTTGCCGATGGTGCCCGTTGAGGGCGATTACCGGTTTACCGGACCGGAAGGCGAGGTGTCGCTGCTTGACCTGTTCCAGGGCCGGCGGCAACTGATCGTCTACTGCGCCATGCTTGAGCCGGGGGCGACGCCCTGCCAGGGCTGTTCGATGGTGATGGACAACATTGGCGACAATCTCGTCCACGTTCGCGCCCGGGACACGACGTTCGTTTTTACGTCGCCGGCGCCGCAGGCCGAGATCCGGGCCCTGCAGACGCGGATGGGCTGGGACGCGCCCTGGTACACCGATCACGACCGCCGTTTCGCCGATGCCTTCGGTGCCGGCACGTGCTTTGCCTTGAACGTGTTCATCCGCGACGACGATCAGCGCCTCTACCGCACCTACTTCACCAATAACCGCGGCGTCGAGCTGTTCGACACCAACTTCCGCCTGCTGGACCTGACCCCGTACGGCCGCCAGGAAACCTGGGAGGACTCGCCCGAGGGCTGGCCGCAGACGGCACCCTACGAGTGGTGGCGGATGCACGATGAGTACTAGGATATAGAAACCAAACCCAATCGCAGGAGGCGATGTGATGTCATGGAAGACCCGGGCGCTGATGCGCCTGATCGGTACTATTGTTTTATCGACCGCCGCAGGTGGGGCCTTTGCCGGCGAGCCGAAAGACTATCTGGCGTCGAAGACGTTCCTGCTCGAAATCCGCTACTGCGCCTGCCCGGCCTCGGCGGCGGACGCGCCGATGGCGCTGCTGCCGTCGTTTCTGAGTGATTCGTCGCTGCTGAAGGTCGATGTGGCGCCGCCGGATCGCGGCTTTGTGGCGTCCGGGACCTTGGCGATGGGGTATTCGCTGTCGCCGGTCCAGGGCCAGCCGGGCGCGTTCCGGTTTGAGTACGCGGCGCGCTATGCGGTGAATGGCGGTGAGTCGTCGGGCGAGGGCGGGCTGGTGATGGAGGAGGGCCGCTGGCTGCCGCTGTTCGGATCGCACCAGACGGGAAGCGACGGCGCGCAGGGCAGTGGCGTTGCGGTTCGGCTGAAGACCGTTCAGTAACGAAACGGCGGGACCGCATCGGGCCCCGCCGGTGACGTCATTCCGCCATAATCACGGTCATGACCAGGTCGCCGTCCATGCGCACGGGACCGTCTTCCTTGGCGCCAAGGGTGTATTCGAAGTGGCCGGTTTTCATGCCGCCATCTTCACCGTGGATCATGAGCATCAGGTGATCGCCGGCGCTGACGTCTTCGGTCAGGATGGCGGCGACGTCCATGTTCTTACCTTTCTTGAGCGGCGCGTGACCCACCACCGGGCCCGGCTTGCCGCTCTCGTCGGTGCGGTGCACGACCAGCCAGCCGTTGGTGTCGGTGGTGACTTTCTTGGCGGTCACCGTGCCGGCGGCCACGTCCTGGTTATCCGCCCAGACACCCATCTTCATGTTGTCCATCGCCAGGGCCGGTGTCGCGCCCAGGGTGGCCATCAGAAACGCACTGCACATCAGGTGTTTTTTCATGGTTCTCTCCTTGCCATTGGATAATAACCCATCGGCGTCTTTGTCGTTCTCGATGGGGTTACAGGCAGCTACGCCCCGGGCGGCGAATCGGTTGCAGTTGCAATGCAGATTTTTTGGGCGTGCAATCGAACCGATCCCAATCCGGTTCTGAGCTAGGCTTCCTCCATGAACGAACGACTGCAGCAACTCTACTGCTCTGAATCCCGTCCCGTGCTGGCAACCCTGATCCGCCTGCTGGGGGATTTCGACCTGGCCGAGGAGGCTCTGCACGAGGCCTTTACCGCCGCGCTCCAGCAATGGCCGGAGCGGGGCGAGCCGGATAATCCGCGTGCCTGGCTGGTGTCCACCGGCCGCTTCAAGGCCATCGACCAGCTGCGCCGGCGAGCCCGGTTCGACGCCTCCCGGGAAGAACTGGTGCGGCAACTGGAAGATCAACTGGACGAGGAGGAAGAGCCGTCCGAGATCGAGGACGACCGGCTGCGTCTGATTTTCACCTGCTGCCACCCCAGCCTGGCGCCGGAAGCCCGCATCGCGCTGACCCTGCGCGAAGTCTGCGGCCTGACCACTGAGGAGATCGCCCGCGCTTTCCTGGTGGGCACACCAACGCTGGCTCAGCGCATCGTGCGCGCCAAGACCAAGATCCGCGACGCGGGCATTCCCTACGAAGTGCCGGGCCGGGAGCAGATCGCCGAGCGCCTCAACGGTGTGCTGCACGTGCTCTACCTGGTGTTCAACGAGGGGTATGCGGCGTCCTCCGGCGAGCGGCTGATCCGCCACGACCTGGCCCGGGAGGCCATACGCCTGACGCGACTGCTCCAGCAACTGCTGCCCGAGCCGGAAGTGCTGGGCCTGCTGTCCCTGATGCTGCTGCAGGATTCCCGCCGCGACGCCCGGGTCACGGCCGGGGGCGATCTGATCCTGCTGGAGGACCAGGACCGCAGCCTCTGGCACCAGGAGCAGATCCGCGAAGGCTGCGATGGCGTGCTGCGCGCCCTGGCCAGCCAGCGTTTCGGGCCGTACACCCTGCAGGCGGCCATCGCCGCCGTGCACGCCGAGGCGCCGTCGGCGCAGGAGACGGACTGGGCCCAGATCGTCGGGCTCTACGATGCCTTGCTGGCCATGCAGCCCTCGCCGGTGGTGGCGCTGAACCGGGCGGTGGCGGTGGCCATGCACGAGGGACCCGCCCACGGCCTGGCGCTGGTGGATGAACTGCTTGAAAAAAAGCCCATGGCGGCGTTTCACCTGGCCCACGCCACCCGGGCGGAGCTGTGCCGTCGCCTTGGTCGCGCCGACGAGGCTCGCGCGGCCTACCGCAGGGCCCTGGAACTGGCGACCCAGGAAGCCGAACGGCGGTTCCTGCAACGCCGCCTCGATGAACTGGGCACCGCCCCGTAAAAAAGTTTCCCACCTGTCGATTCCTTGTCCGGCCGTTCGACTACCTGATGAACCACCCCACAAGCGGGCCCATCACGACAAGGAGGCAACCCATGACAACACGACACAACGACGCCGCCGCGGAAGACGCTATCCGCACGCAGCTCTCGCAGTGGCAGGAAGCCGTGGTCAGCGGCGACGTGGCGCGCATCATGATGTTCTACGCCGAAGACCTGGTGGCCTACGACGCCGTCGTAGCACTGCGTTTCAAGGGCCGCGAGGCCTACCGCAAGCACTGGCAATACTGCATGACCCTGTGTTCCGGCCCGTTCGAGTTCAAGCTGCACGAAATCGACGTCAGTGTGGCGGACGACCTGGCCTTCGCTTTCTTCCTGGTGCATTGCGGCGGCACCAACGAGCAGGGCGAGATGCAGACCGGCTGGATGCGGGGTACCTCCTGCCTGCGCCAGGAGGCGGGCGAGTGGAAAGTGGTGCACGAGCACTTCTCGGCGCCGTTCGACCCGCAAACCATGGCCATCATCCAGGACGCACAGCCTTGAGCGAATTGAGGGCTCGACAGCCCTGAGCGAAAGAACAGCCCTGAGCGAACGGACAAGCCCTGAGCGAACGGACAAGCCCTGAGCGGGCAGGAGGAATACCATGCGATTCATGATCATTCGCCGCGCCGATGCGGACACCGAGGCCGGCGTCATGCCGTCGGACGCCATGCTCCAGGCCATGGGGCGCTACAACCAGTCGCTGATGGACGCAGGCGCCTTTCTCGACGGCACCGGCCTGCGGCCCAGCCGGGACGGCGCCCGGATCGATTTCCAGGACGGCGAGCCCGTGGTCACCCAGGGACCGTTCGCCGAAACCCGCGAGCTGATCGCCGGTTTCACGATGATCGAGGCGGACTCCATGGCTCACGCCCTGGCGTTGGTCAAACAGTGGCCGCCGGAAGACGCGGATGGCCATACCCACCTGGAACTGCGCCAGCTCTACGAACTGGACGACTTTGTCGAAGGCGAGGGCGTGGGTATCCACAAGGACCTGGAACAGCGCCTGCAGAAGCAGCCCGTCAGTATCGGTACGCACCTGCTGTTTCGCGGGGATTGCGCGGAGGCGTTCGCCTTCTATGCTGATGTTCTGGGAGGCCGGGTGGAAGCGGCCATTCCCTTTGGCGAATCGCCCATGGCCGAGGAGGTTGAGCCCGCCTGGCGGGACAGGATCCTGCACGCTCACCTGAGCCTGGGCAAAGGTTACCTGATGGGCTGCGACGCGCCGCCCAACCACTACCAGACGCCCCAGGGGATGAGTGTGCAGGTGGAAGTCGACACGGCGGCGAAAGCCGAGCAGGCCTTCGCCCGGCTGGCGGAAGGCGGCACCGTCACCATGCCGATGGAAGCCACATTCTGGGCCGAGCGTTTCGGCAGTGTGATCGACCGCTTCGGCATCGCCTGGATGATCAATTTCCCTGGCTCTGCCGGGGCGGACTGTCCCATGGGCAAACGGGAGAACGAGGCATGAAATACCTGGCGCTGGTTTACTACGACGAAGCCATCATGAATGGCATGCCCCAGCACGAGTGGGACGCGCTCAACCGGGAGTGCATGGCCTGCGTGGAAGGCCTGGAAAGCAGCGGGCACTTCATCACCGGCAGCCCGCTGCTCCCGACTAGCAGTGCCACTACCGTGCGCGTGCGCGACGGCAAGCTGTCCCTCACGGACGGCCCCTTCGCCGAAACCCGCGAGCAGCTGGCGGGGTTCTACATGCTGGAGGCACGTGACCTGAACGAGGCCATCGGGCTGGCGCAGAAGATCCCGCCGGCGCGCTACGGCTCGGTGGAGGTGCGCCCGGCGCGAGAGCTGGTGGCGGAAGGCAACGTCGCTGGCGGCAACGGATAGGGAGGCAGGCTATGGGTGGCATCGCTTATTTTGAAATCCAGGTGGACGATCCGGAACGTGCCCTGGCGTTTTACGGGGACGTGTTCGGCTGGCGCTTCGTCAAACAGGACGGGTTGCCCGTGGCCTACTGGCGCATCGAGACGGACGGCATGCACGGCGGCCTGCTGCAGCGCCCCTGCCCGGCACCCCCGCTGGGCCAGGGCACCAACGCCTACGTGTGCTCGGTGGGCGTGGACGACTTCGACGCGACCGCCGCCCGCATCGAGTCCCTCGGCGGCCAGGTGGCCCTCGCCAAATTTGCCGTGCCCGGCCTGTGCTGGCAAGGCTATTTCATCGACCCGGAGGGCAACACCTTCGGCCTCTTCCAGCCGGATTTCGATGCCGGCTAGGGCGCCGTTGGGCGATTCCCGCGCATAAAAAAGCCACGCCCAAGGGGGCGTGGCTGGACAAGCAAGTGGGCCGCTCTCCGGGCAATCGCCCGTCGAAGCAGGCCATACTCATTCAGAGACACTAATCAACGCCTTCCATTCTCCAGTTTGTCGCTTCCGGCAACAGGTCAGAAGCTGACAAGTGTCGGTCATTTCCGGTCAATGCCGTGCTGGCGGTCTGTCGCAACAGTTGCGGCGTATTCCCTGCCAGAACCCCTTAGCAATTCCGGAGGCAGGATGGAACGCATAGTGATTGCTGGCGTCAGTGGCGGCATCGGGAAAGCCCTGGCGGAGGCGCTGTTGGATCGGGACGACGTTGCGGTGATCGGTCTGTGCCGGGAGCCGGCGCGGTTGTCCGATTGGGCGGCGCCGGCGGGCGAGCGGCTGACGCTGCTGCCCTGGGACGCTGGCTCGTCTGGCCTGGATAGGGCGGCCTTGCCTGGGGATCTGGAGCTGGACGGGGTGATCTACGCCGCCGGCATCCTGCACGGCGAGGGGCTGAGTCCCGAGAAACGCCTGGAGGATCTGTCGGCCGACAGCCTGCTTCACGCCTACCAGGTGAATGCGGTCGGTTTCCCGATGCTGGTCCAGTCGCTGCTGCCGTACCTGCGGCATAAGCGGCTCAAGCGGTTGATGGCGATTTCCGCCAAGGTGGGATCGATCGGCGACAACGGTTTTGGCGGCTGGTACGCCTACCGGGCCTCGAAGGCCGCCCTCAATATGCTGGTGAAGAATCTCTCGGTGGAGCTGCCGCGCCGGGCCAGACCGGTCACCTGCGTGGCGGTGCATCCGGGCACCACACGGACCGAACTCAGTGCTCCGTTCCAACAGTCCCTGGCGCAATTGCAGGTGCACGACGCCAGCGATACCGCGGCGAACCTGCTGGGTATCTACGATGGGCTGGCTGAAGCCGATAACGGGGCGTTCCTGAGCTGGGACGGTTCAACGCTTCCCTGGTGAGAGGCAGGCAAAAAAAAGCCCCGGGAAGGGACCGGGGCAAGCGAGTTATTCAGGAAGGACGCAGATCGCTTCTCAGCGAATAAACGGGTTGAGCAGACGGGTGAAGGTTCCGGTCAGTTTCAGCGGCGCGCTGAGCACCGACAGGGTGATGCAGTCGTCCCCTTCCAGGGCCACCGGGCGGTGCTCGTCGTGCTGGTCCAGGACCACGAAGTCCCACTGCTTGAACACCCCCTTGTGATCGGTGAAGGCGCCTTGCAGCACGATGGTGGTTTCCACGCCGCGATGGGTGTGGGCCGGTGCCTTGCCGCCGGCGTTGAGTTTCTGCAGCACCACCTTCTCCGGCTGGCCGGGAAACAGGTCGGTAATGTCCAGCACGCTGACGTCGGCCAGTTGGCGCTTCCAGGGCAGGTGGTTCAGGTCCTCGCCCAGCAGGCGTTCGAGCGGATTGCCGCGCGGTATCCTGGGCTCGGGTATCGACGCCGGCTCGTCGTCGATCCGCGACATGATCCGGTCGAACGCGTCGACGGAGACGTCGACCCGGCTCTGTTCCTCCATCATCACCGCACCCAGGCTGTCGAGCGTATCCACGCGGCTGCGACAGTGCGGGCACTGATCCAGATGGAGACGAATGCACAGCGCGTGCGGGTCACTCAGGTTCCCGGCGCTGAATTCCATCAGGGTGTGACTGTCAGGATGATGCTGGCTCATGCGTTCTCGTCCTGCAAAATGACCTTGAGCTTGTTCAGGGCAAGTCGGACCCGGCTCTTGACGGTGCCGAGCGGAATCTGGAGTTCGTCGGCGACCACCTGGTGCGACTTGTTTTCCATGTAAACTTTGGCGATCACGGTGATCTGTTCTTCCGGCAGATGCTGGAGCGAATCACGGATGCGGCGCTCTGACATGATGCGGTGCAGGGAGGTGACCGGTTCGTTCTCGTCATCGCCGGGGATCTGCCAGAGGTCCTCGGTTTCCACGGTCATTTCCGCCCGCGAGCGTTGCATCTTGCGCAGCATGTCGATGCGCTGGTTCCGGGCAATGGTGAAAATCCAGGTGGAGGCGGCGGCCTTGCGCCAGTCATACAGGCAGGAGCGGCGCCAGATGGAGACGAACACTTCCTGCACCAGTTCCTCGGCCTGACCGGCGAGCCCGTTGGCCATGGCGTAGTACTTGATCTGCGGGCCGAAGTGCTCGAACAGGGCGCGGTAGGCTTCCCGATCCTGGGATTTGCCGACCTTTTCCAGCAATGGGCTCCAGGGATCCTTGCGACCTTCGGCACGGCTGGAGCCGGGGTTGGGCGTGGACACTGAGCGGTCCCCTGTCGTGGCTGCGTTCGAACGTGTAGTTGTGATCATTCTATGTGCTCGCCATGAATTTGTCAGTTGACCGATTTACGCGCCCGGCTGGACGCTGGATCACCGGTCGATGACAAATGGGTGAGCGAGGGGCGAACAGTCCGGCCCGCGAGCGCGGGCCGGGATCAGTCTTCCAGGTAGGTGTAGCCTTCCAGGCCCTGCAGCAGTTCGCCGATCAGGGTCTCCCGCTCGGCGGTGGGCAGGTCGCTGGCGCCGAACTTGCGGCGATAGGCGTCGCGCAGGGTGTCCGGATCGAAGTTCACGTAGCGCAGGATCTTGGCCACGGTATCGCCCTCGACCCGGTGACGCACCTGGTAGCGGCCGTCGTCGGCGTGGGTGACGTCCACCGAGTTGGTGTCGCCGAACAGGTTGTGCATGTCCCCCAGGATTTCCTGGTAGGCGCCGGTCATGAAAAAGCCCATCAGCATCGGCTGGCCGTCGTCGGCGGGCAGGGGCAGGGTGGTTTCCACGCCCTGGCCATCCACGTAGCGGTCGATGCGGCCGTCGGAGTCGCAGGTGATGTCCTGGATCACGGCGCGCCGGTTCAGCGGCTGGTTCAGGCCGCTGATCGGCAGCACCGGGAAGATCTGGTCGATGCCCCACACGTCCGGCAGGGACTGGAACAGGGAGAAGTTGATGAACAGCTTTTCGGCCAGCTTCTCGTTGAGCTCGTCGATGATCTCCCGGTGGGCGCGGTTGCCGGCGTCCAGTTGGCTCTGCAGGCGGCGGCAGCAGGCGGTGTAGAGCTGTTCCGCCTCGGCGCGGTGGCTCAGGGACAGCAGCCCGTGGGCGAACAGCGTGTGCACGTCGCTGATGGCGTGCACCACGTCGTGGTAGATCTCCACCTGCGAGCGGCGCGGTGCGCTCTGCTGCAGGCTGGTGTAGTCGCGCCACAGGTCATGCAGCGGGCCCGGCGCGTCGGCCGCGGGTTCGGACGGCGTCGGCGAGGCGGGCGCTTCCCGATCGATCACGTTGGTGATCAGCACCGCGTGATGGGCGGTCAGGGCGCGTCCGGACTCGCTGATCAGGTCGGGGTGGGGAATGCCGGCCTGGTCGCACTCCGCCTGCAGGGTGTGGATCACGTTGTAGGCGTACTCGTCCATGCTGTAGTTGATCGAGCAGGCGCTGCGCGAGCGGGTGCCTTCGTAGTCCACGCCCAGGCCGCCGCCGATGTCGACGGTGCCGATGGGCGCGCCCAGCTGGCGCAGTTCGCTGTAGAAGCGGGCGCACTCTTTCAGGCCGGTCTGGATGTCGCGGATGTTGGCGATCTGTGAACCCAGGTGGAAGTGCAGCAGTTGCAGGCTGTCCAGGGCGTCGGCGGCCTTGAGCTGGTCGATCACGTCCAGCACCTGGCTGGCGGACAGCCCGAACTTGGACTTCTCGCCGCCGGTGTTCTGCCAGTTGCCCTTGCCGATGCTGGCCAGCCGCGCGCGTACGCCGATCAGCGGCTGCACGCCGAGGGTGCGGGCCTCTTCCAGGATTTCCGGCAGCTCCGACTGTTTCTCCACCACGATAAAGACCCGGTGCCCCAGCTTCTGGCCGATCAGCGCCAGGCGGATGTACTCGCGGTCCTTGTAGCCGTTGCAGACGATCACCGACCCCGGCTGGCGGGACAGCGCCAGCACCGCCATCAGCTCCGGCTTGCTGCCGGCTTCCAGGCCGATCTGGCCCTGGCTGGCGGCGGGCTCCGCCTGGGTGATGGCCTCGACAACGTGGCGCTGCTGGTTCACCTTGATCGGATAGACGGCGGTGTAACGGCCCTGGTAGCCCTTGTCCTGCGCGGTCCGGTTGAACGCCTCGCACAGGCGATTGACGCGATCGTGCAGGATGTCGCCGAAACGCACCAGCACCGGCAACTGCACGCCCTGATCCTGCAGTTCCCGGGTGAGTCGGGGCAGGTTGATGGCGGCGCCGCTGTGACCCCGGTCCGGGCGCATCAGCACGTCGCCGGCGGCGTCGATGTCGATGTAGCCTTCGCCCCAGTGGGCGGTGTTGTAGACCTGGTGGGCCTTGCTGCCGGTGTTGTCTGTCATGGTGGCGTCAATCCTTGAATGGGGCCGTCATTGTAAAGAATGGCGGGCCGGAGCGGGAAGCGCGAGGCGCGGCCGACTTCGGCAAATACCTGTATTTTTATGCTTCTGCGCGGGACAATGAGCCTCTAGAATCGCCTGCAGATCCGGCCGGGAGAGCCCGACGCTTCCGGCACGCAAGAGAATCCACCGGTCAGAAGGAGTGAAACGATGTCGGCACTGAATGAAGGATGGTTTACCGAAGTCTTCCAGGACCAGGGTACGGCGTTCTCGCTCCAGGTCAAAAGCAAGCTCCACGAGGAGCAGACCCCTTACCAGAAGCTGGAAATCTACGAAACCGAAACCTTCGGCAACCTGATGGTGCTGGACGGCTGCGTGATGCTCACCAGCCGCGACAACTTCCTCTACCACGAGATGATGACCCATCCGGCGCTGTTCACCCACAAAGCCCCGCGCAAGGTCGTGGTCGTCGGTGGCGGCGATTGCGGCACCCTGCGTGAAGTGCTCAAACACCCGGACGTGGAGGAAGCCTGGCAGGTGGAAATCGACGAGCGGGTGACCCGTATGTCGGAGAAGTATTTCCCGGAACTGTGTGAGTCCAACGAAGACCCGCGCGCCAACTTCTTCTTCGGTGACGGCATCCAGTGGATCCGCGACGCTGACCCGGACAGCATCGACCTGATCATCATCGACAGCACCGATCCGGTCGGTCCGGCGGAAGGCCTGTTCGCGCTGGATTTCTACCGGGACTGCATGCTGGCGCTGCGCGAAGGCGGCCTCATCGTGCAGCAGAGCGAGTCGCCCCTGCTGCATGCCGATACCATCATCAAGGACATCCACGCCGACATGAAGAAAGCCGGCCTGGACCACGTCGTCACCCTGCCGTTCCCGCAGCCGGTGTACCCCACAGGCTGGTGGAGCTGCACCATGGCCAGCAAGGAAAACCCGCTGCACTACTTCCGTGAGGAAGACGCGGCCGAGCGGCCCTTCGTGACCCGTTACTACAACGAAGCGATCCACCACGCGGCCCTGGCCCAGCCCCAGTTCATGCGGGATATCCTCGAAGACTGAACCCGCCCCGCCGGCCCGGTTGCCCGGGCCGGCGGACATGCCTTTTCGCACTAAGCGTTCCCCCGTTTCATCGAAATCGGTCTCTCCGCTGTCTCCCAATCTCCTACGCTAATGAGTGTGAGGTCTTTCTCACTTTTCGCATCCTTGGTTGTGCCGGACCGGGTGGTATAAGGTCGCCATCGTCTGGCAAGGCATGCCCATCATCTGGCAGTGACACCGATTCGAGTCAGGAGGGCAAAATGGTGGTAAGACAGGGAGAGCCGGAAAAGAACTGGTTCCGCTGTGAGCGGTTCAGTTTCGTCAACGGGGAATGGTTCTTCGAGACCCGGGAAGGGATCGTCAAGGGGCCGTATGAGAATGAGCTGGAAGCGGAGCTGGAGCTCAATTTCTTTCTCCAGCAGGCGGACAGTCAGCCGTGCAAGTCGGCGACCGGCTAAGCCGATCGCGCGTGATGTCTGGAAAGCACCGGCCCACAAAAAAGGCGCCCCGCAGGGCGCCTTTCTCGTTGCTACCGGAGAGAACGCTTACTTGGCGCTCAGGAACTCCGGATAGGCTTCCATACCGCACTCGGACAGATCCACGCCCTCGTACTCTTCTTCCTCGGAAACTCGCAGACCCATGACCGCCTTGAGGATGCCCCAGACAATCAGGCTGGCTACGAAGACCCAGACGAAGATGGTGATGGCGCCGATGATCTGGCCGCTCAGGCTGACGCCGCCGTTGGTGGCCGGTACCAGCAGCAGACCCAGCAGACCGCACACGCCGTGGACGGAGATGGCGCCGACCGGATCGTCGATGCGCAGCTTGTCCAGGGTCACGATGCTGAAGACCACCAGGATACCGCCCAGGGCACCGAAGATGGTGGCGGTCAGGGCGCTCGGGGTGGACGGCTCAGCGGTGATGACCACCAGGCCCGCCAGGGCGCCGTTCAGCAGCATGGTCAGGTCGGCTTTGCCGAACATCAGACGCGCGGTGATCAGCGCCGCGATACCGCCGCCGGCAGCCGCCGCGTTGGTGTTCAGGAAGACCATGGCGACCGAGTGTGCGCTGGCGATATCGCCCAGCTTCAGGACGGAACCGCCGTTGAAGCCGAACCAGCCCATCCACAGGATGAAGGTACCCAGTGTGGCCAGCGGCAGGTTGGCACCCGGGAAGGCGCGGATTTCGCCGTTCGGGCCGTACTTGCCTTTACGCGCGCCCAGCAGCAGGACACCCGCCAGGGCGGCCGCCGCACCGGCCATGTGCACGATGCCGGAGCCGGCGAAGTCGCTGAAGCCCAGGTCGCCCAGGCTGTACATGCCGAAGACAGCAGCACCGCCCCAGGTCCAGGAGCCTTCCAGCGGGTAGATGAAGCCAGTCATGACGACCGCGAAGATCAGGAATGCCCAGAGCTTCATGCGCTCGGCCACGGCACCGGAAACGATGGACATGGCTGTGGCGACGAAGACCACCTGGAAGAAGAAGTCGGACGCGCCGGAGTAGATGGAGCCACCCTCGAAGCCGCCTTCACGGCCGGCGAAATCGCCCAGAACGCCAGCGACATCGACGCTGCCCATGCCGGACAGGAACACGTTGCCGCCGTACATGATGGCGTAACCGCAGACCATGTACATGGTGCAGGCAATCGCGTAGAGCGCGACGTTCTTGGTGAGAATCTCAGTGGTGTTCTTGGCGCGGACCAGACCGGACTCGAGCATGGCGAAACCGGCAGCCATCCACATGACTAATGCGCCGCAAATCAGGAAATAAAAGGTGTCTATAGCGTACTGCAGTTGGAAAATTTCGTTTTCCATGTGAAGCCCTCCGCACAAGGCTCTTCAGGAGTGAGTTGGGTATTTGCGTTGGCGTTGTTGTTGGATTCGGTGGTCTTAGACGGCTTCTTCGCCGGTCTCGCCGGTCCGGATCCGGATCGCCTGCTCCAGTTCGGTCACGAAGATCTTGCCGTCACCGATCTTGCCGGTGTTGGCTGCCTTGGTGATGGACTCGATGACCTGGTCGAGCAGGTTGTCGCCAATAGCCACTTCCACCTTCACTTTGGGCAGGAAGTCGACCACGTATTCCGCACCCCGATACAGCTCGGTGTGCCCCTTTTGCCGCCCGAAGCCTTTGACTTCAGTGACGGTCACGCCCTGTACGCCAATCTCGGACAATGCCTCGCGGACGTCGTCCAGCTTGAAAGGCTTGATGATCGCTGTCACAAGTTTCATTGCTGTCTCCTTGGTAATTCCGTCTCAAACTTGTTCTATGGGTTTGGTTTGAGCTCGGGATGCTGCCACCTCGCACACAGTGTGTGCGGATTGCGTACGAGGCATTAAGCATCGCGTGTGCCAACGCAAAAAATACCCGGTAAAACAGTGAATTAATCAAGGCTGGCCCCGAATTGGGTCACAGTGTTGCATCAGTCTGGTGCGCACTGTTCCGTAACGAACCGGATTGGTGCGCCATTTCGGTGCGTGCTGGATCAGCCTTGTATCACCCCGATTATGGTACACTTTTCCGACCATGCCTTGGGACCCGCGAGGATTACGTTGAAAAGACCACAGGATTTTCTGTCACAGCTCCAGGGCCAGTTTGGCCAGTTCGTTCCGGATATGGCGCGTGCCGCGAAGGACGACTTCGAACAGCACGCCCGGGCCACGGTTCTGTCGGTCCTCAATCGCCTGGACCTCGTGACCCGGGAAGAGTTCGACGCCCAGCAGGCCGTCCTGCAGCGCACCCGGGAAAAAGTCGAGGCCCTCGAGAAACAGGTGGCGGAGATGGAGCAGCGTCTGGCCACCGATAAGACCGACGGCTGATACCCGCGCGGCAGGACGCCGCGTCGCCGTCCATGCAGTTGCCGGATGCCCCGTGTCCGGCCCGAACCAGGGAAGGTTGTCATGCTTGCGATCGTTCACACGCGCGCCCGCCTGGGCGTTTCCGCGCCGGCCGTCACGGTCGAAATCCACCTCTCCAATGGCCTGCCGTCGCTTTCCATCGTCGGGTTACCGGAAACCGCGGTCCGCGAAAGTAAAGACCGCGTGCGCAGCGCCCTGATGAACGCCGGTTTCGAATTCCCCACCCGCCGCATCACCATCAACCTGGCCCCGGCCGATCTGCCCAAGGAAGGCGGGCGCTTCGACCTGCCCATTGCCCTGGGCATCCTGGCCGCGTCGGGCCAGATTCCGGCGGAAACGCTGGAGCGCCTGGAATGCGTCGGTGAACTGGCGCTGGATGGGACCCTGCGCCCGGTGCGCGGTGTGCTGCCGGCGGTCATGGCGGCGCGGGCGTCCGGACGCCAGTTGCTCGTCCCCCGGGAAAATGCCGAGGAAGCTGCGCTGGCGGCGGCCGACGACGTGCTCGCCGCCGATCACCTGCTGCAGGTGGTGGCGCACCTGTGCGGCGAAGAGCGCCTGCCGCCGCTGACCCGCACGCCGGAACCTCCGCTGGATGAAGGCTGGCCTGACCTGCGCGATGTGCGCGGCCAGCACGTGCCCAAGCGGGCGTTGGAAGTGGCGGCGGCCGGCGGGCACAACCTGTTGCTGTTCGGCCCGCCCGGCACCGGCAAGAGCATGCTGGCCAGCCGCATGCCGGGTATCCTGCCGCCGCTGACGGACGAGGCGGCGCTGGAAGTCGCCAGCGTGCGTTCGGTGGCGGGGGAGTCGGTGGAGCCGGGCAGCTGGCGCCGGCCGCCTTATCGCTCGCCGCACCACACGGCCTCCGCCGTGGCGCTGGTGGGTGGGGGCAGCAGCCCGCGTCCCGGCGAGATTTCCCTGGCCCACCGTGGCGTGCTGTTCATGGACGAGCTGCCGGAGTTCGATCGCAAGGTGCTGGAAGTGCTGCGCGAGCCCATGGAATCCGGTGAGATTGTCATTTCCCGCGCCGCCCAGCAGGTCACCTATCCGGCCCGTTTCCAGGTGGTCGCCGCGATGAACCCGTGCCCCTGCGGCTACCGCGGCCATCCCAGCATCGAATGCCAGTGCAGCCCGCAACAGGTGACCCGCTACCAGTCGCGTCTGTCCGGCCCGCTGCTGGACCGGTTCGATCTGCATGTGGAAGTGCCGGTTCAGGACGGCCAGACCCTGTTGCGCCAGGACCAGTCGGCCGACGACAGCCGCGGCGTGCGCGATCGGGTGCTGCGTGCCCGGGCGTTGCAGGCCGAGCGCGGTGTGCTCAACGCCGACCTGAGCGGTGACGCCCTGGACCGATACTGCCGTCCGGGGGAGGCCGGTGAACAGCTGCTGGCCCAGGCCATGGAGCGGCTGGGGCTGTCGGCCCGCGCATTGCACCGGATCCTGCGGGTGGCGCGCACCCTGGCGGACCTGGCCGGCGAAGCGGAGCTGCAGCAGACGCACCTGGTGGAAGCGCTGGGCTACCGCAAGCTGGACCGGCGCCAGGCCGGTGCGCCCGTCGCCACGCTCTGACGATCCCGGTTCGGATCACTCCGCGTCGGGCGCAATGAAGGCGTCGCGATGGAAGCGGGCTGCGGCTTCCACTTCGGCGAAGCCGCAGACGCCCGGTTGCGGCACCGGCCCGCCGGCCAGCACCTCCAGCACCGCATGTACGCCCCGGGGCAGGGACTCCAGGTTGTAGCCGCCCTCCAGAACCAGCGCCAGGCGCCCTCCGCAGTGCTTGCGGGCGATGGACTGGATGGCGCCGGCCATGGCGCCGAAGCCCTCGTAGGACACGTTCAGCGCCAGATCCATCCAGTGTGGATCGAAGCCGGCGGACACCAGCACCAGGTCGGGCCGGAACCAGTCCGCCGCGGGCACCAGGATCTCGTCGATGGCTTTCAGGTAGGCGGCATCGCCGGTACCGGCGGGCAGGGGCACGTTGACGGTGGTGCCTTCGCCCAGGCCGGCGCCCACCTCGTTCATCTGGCCGGATCCCGGGTAGAAGGGCGAGGCCCGGTGCAGGTCGAAGAAGAGCACATCCGGATCAGCCCAGAAAATCTGTTGGGTGCCGTTGCCGTGGTGGGCGTCCCAGTCGACGATCAGCACCCTTTCGCAGCCCAGCGCGGCGAGGGCATGGGCGGCCGCCACGGCGACGTTGTTGAACAGACAGAAGCCCCGGGCGCGCACCGACTCGGCGTGATGGCCGGGCGGGCGGACCAGGGCAAAAGCGCTTTCCGTGGCACCGGTCAGCACGCTCTCGACCGCGGCAATGGCGGTGCCTGCGGCCACCTCCGCGGCGTCGATACTGCCGGGAGAGACCGCCGTGGTGTCGACGTCGAGCCAGGCATTCTGGCCGCGCAGGTGGTACAGGGCGTCGAGGTAGCCGGTGGTGTGCACGCGGCCCAGTTGTTCCGCGGTGGCCTTGGCGCCGTGCGCGAAATGCACGCCGTCGACAGGATTGGCGTCGAGGAATTGCAGGATGCTGGTGAGCCGCCCGGGATGCTCGGGATAGCGCCAGGGTACGCTCAGTCCGGACAGGATCTGCCGGATCCGACGGTCCATCCGCCCCGGCACGAACGACAGGTCGGAGTCCGGTGCATGCGCCAGCACCCGCTCGTCGAAGAAAACCGTAACCTTGTGTGGGGCAGCCATGGCGTCAGTGTCTCCCTGAGCCTCACAGTCGGTGGTTTTAACAGGATAGTCCTTATTTTCGCCGGCGACTGTGCGGTGGTCCATTCCGCACACCCTGCGTAAGCTCTGGTACACTTCGCAGCATAAGGCGCGGGCGCCGCAGCGGCGCGTACCGCCCCAGAGACCGATTCAGAACGAGAGACCCCAATGACCGACGACAAAGACAGGCAAACCACCGATCACAGTGATGAGCCGGTCACCACGCGCCGTGGTATCCGCAGCTTCGTGCTGCGTCAGGGGCGGATGACCGAAGGCCAGAAAAAGGCCTACGACCGCAGTTGGCCCAAGTACGGCCTGACCCGGGAAGACGGCATGATCGACCCGCGCGAAGTGTTCGGCCGGGAAGCGGTGCTCAACCTGGAAATCGGTTTCGGCATGGGCCAGTCACTGGCCACGATGGCGGAAGCCGCGCCGGAGCAGGATTTCATTGGCGTGGAAGTGCACACCGCCGGCGTAGGCGCCCTGTTGAAGGAAGTCGAGACGCGCGGTCTGGACAACGTACGGGTCTACAACATTGACGCCAACGACGTCATCGATCTGTGCCTGCCGGACGCGTCCCTGGACCGGGTCATGCTGTTTTTCCCCGATCCCTGGCACAAGAAACGTCACCACAAGCGTCGTCTGGTGCAGCCAGAGTTCGTCCAGCGCATCCGCCACAAGTTGCGGGTGGGTGGCATCTTCCATCTGGCCACCGACTGGGAGAACTACAGCGAACATATGATGGAAGTGATGAGCGCGTCGGAAGGCTTCGCCAATACCATGCCCGAGGGTGGCTTTGCGCCGCGCCCCAAGGAGCGCCCGCTGACCAAGTTCGAGCAGCGCGGCATGAACCGCGGACACGGCGTCTGGGACCTGCTGTTCCGGCGCACCAACTGATGCGACGGCCGGCGCCAGGCCGGCCGGATCAGTGGCTCAGCGGGTGGCGGCGTGAGGCGCGCACGATCACCAGACCCGCCACCCCCAGCATCAGCGCCGTGAACTTGGCCATGGCGAGCAGGGTGGCGGTCAGGCTGACCGCATCCGCCGGCTCTGACAGGTTGCCCAGCAGACACACATTCTCGCCCAGATCGCAGGCCCCTGCGGTCACGAACAGGCCCCGTACCCAGCGACCCAACTGACGTTCGCGAATGCCCGGCCGGTCGCTCATCAGGTAACGGGTCAGCGCCAGCAGCATCAGCACGTAAATCACCGCAAACGGGATATCCAGCAGCAGCGAGGCCATCGCCCAGCCGCTGTTCTCACCCCAGCTTTGGACGATCTGCGCCGACTGTTCGGCGGTGGCGGCCAACTGCAGGCTGATGATGCCCTGCGGTGCTTGCGGCGTGAGCAGGGGGAGATTGATCAACAGCAGGATGACCAGAAGGCCGAGGGTGGCGAAGATCAGCCGCTTGAGCGTGGGCGGGACCGGCGGCAGGGTGGCTTCACTCATGACAGAAATCGCTCCAGGATACTGTTGAGATAGCGCTGTCCCAGAGGGGTGGCCTGAAGCCGGTGCGGCTCCAGCAGGCCCTCGGAGCGCAGGGTTTCGAGTATCGCAGCAATCTCACGCACTGGTAAACCCGTTCGTTGCACGAACATGTCCTCCGGCACCCCGTCGAGCAGGCGCAGGGCGTTCATCATGAACTCCAGCGGCTGGTCTTCCCGTGCGATGCCCTGTTGGCCGGCGGTGCGGCTGCCCAGCCGGTTGAGGTAGGCGTCCGGCTGTCGGGTCTTCCAGTAGCGGCGGATCTCGCCGGTGTCGGCGAAGGTGACCTTGCCATGGGCGCCGGCGCCGAGGGCCAGGTAATCACCGAACTCCCAGTAGTTGAGGTTGTGGCGGGCCCGGCGCCCCGGCTGGCTCCAGGCGGAAATTTCGTAGCTGCGAAAGCCGTGAGCTTCCAGCTTGTCGCGCCCGGCGCAGTAGATATCCCACAGGACGTCGTCGTCCGGCAGGTCCGGCGGGCGACTGTAGAACTCGGTGTTGGGCTCCAGGGTCAACTGGTACCAGGACAGGTGCGGCGGCTGCCATGCCAGGGCCGCGTCCAGATCGGCCATAGCCTGGTCGATGCTCTGGCCCGGCAGGCCGTGCATCAGGTCCAGGTTGAAGTTATCGAAGCCAGCCTCGCGAGCGGCGGTAATGGCGGCCCGGGCGGCGTCGGCATCGTGAATACGCCCCAGGGTCTGCAGTTGGCCCGGATCGAAACTCTGGATGCCCAGCGACAACCGGTTGATACCGGCGCGTCGGAAGGCCTGGAAACGCCCCTGCTCCAGGGTGCCGGGGTTGGCTTCCAGAGTGATCTCGGCGTCGGCGGCGAAATCCAGGTGATGGGACAGGCGTTCGAACAGCCGCGCGTAGAAATCACCGGACAGCAGCGAGGGCGTGCCGCCGCCGATGAACACCGTCTCAATAGGCCGGCCCTGGACGCCGGGCAGGTCCGCCTCCAGATCCTCCAGCAGCGCGTCCAGGTAGGCGTCCTCGGGAATCTCTCCCCGGGTGGCGTGGGAGTTGAAGTCGCAGTAGGGGCATTTGCGCACGCACCAGGGGACGTGCACGTAGAGGCTCAGTGGCGGCAATGGGCCTGTGGCGGCCGGAACGGTCATGGTCGGGCTTGCGCGCGGAGCTGTTCCATCAGCTGGTTGAGGGCGCGGCCGCGGTGACTGATGCGTCCTTTCTCGCTGCGGTCCAGCTCGGCGGCGCTGCAGCCGGTCTCGGGTGCCCAGAACACCGGGTCGTAACCAAAGCCGCCGACGCCGCGTTGTTCGGCCAGGATGCGGCCAGGCCAGATGCCGTGGCAGATCAGCGGCGTCGGATCGTCGGCGTGGCGCAGGTAGACCAGCACGCAGTGGAACTGGGCGCCGCGCTGCTTTTCGGGCACGTCCGTGAGATCGGCCAGCAGGCGGTCGATGTTGTCCTGGTCACTGGCGTCGGCGCCGGCGTAACGGGCCGAGCGCACGCCCGGGGCGCCGCCGAGGGCGTCCACGGCCAGGCCGGAATCGTCCGCCAGGGCGGGCAGGCCGGTGTGGTGGGCGGCGTTGCGGGCCTTGAGCAGGGCATTCTCGACGAAGGTCACCGCCGGCTCTTCGGCTTCCGGGACACCCAATGCGCCCTGGGCCTCGACCGTCCAGTCGAGCGGCGCGAGCAGGTCGCCCAGTTCACGGATCTTGCCGGCGTTGTTGCTGGCCAGGACCAGTCGTTGTTGCGTCATGGAACCTCAGTCGTTGAGCAGGGTTTGGGCGACCCGCACGGGCATGGTGTCGGGAGCGCCAGGGGCATTCGCTTCCAGTTCGAAGGTCAGCAGTTCGCCGTCGATGAACTGGAACTCGGCGATGTAATAGATGGCGTTGCCTTCGTTGATGCGCCGGAAACCCAGGATGCGCTGTTGCTGGATATCGTTCACCACCTGGCCTTCCACCTGACCGGACACCGGCTTGAGCCGGCCGTGGTCGCCTTCCTTGAGGATGCTGACGTTGACCACGCCAATCGACTTGCTGCGCACGATGTTGTACTGGGCGGCCACCTCCGGCGTCAGCAGACTGCTGGGAAAGACGCTGTAGTGCACCTGGTAGTCGCCGAACTGCACGAACTGGGCCGCCTGGACCGGCGCGGCCAGGCTCAGCAGCATCGCCAGGGCGGCGAGCAGGGGGAGGCGGAACACGATGCCGGTCTTCATTAGAGCGCTCCTAGCGGGTAATCCGGTAGATCGCGATTTGCCCGAGCATGTTGGGCCAGAGCCGGTTGAACCAGCGGTAGCGGTGTTCACTGTCCACTACGGTGCGGTTGAGAATCCGGATGTTCTTACGATAGCAGAGCGTCTCGAAGTCATTGAAGGTGCACAGATGGATATTGGGCGTGTTGTACCACTTGTATGGCAGGGTCTCGGACTCGGGCATGCGACCACGGCGCATCAGGTACCAGCGCAGGCGCCAGTAGGCGAAGTTGGGGAAGGTGACGATGCACTCACGACCCAGACGCAGCATCTCGTCCAGCACCACGTCCGGCCGGCGCACGGCCTGCAGGGCCTGGGTCATCAGCACCACGTCGAAACTCTGGTCCTGGAAGTTGCCCAGCCCCTGGTTGTCCAGGTCCTGCTCGATCACGCTCACACCCCGGCCCATGCAGGTGGTGATGTGGTCGGGATTGATTTCCAGGCCGAACCCGCTGGCGTTCTTCTCGCGCTGCAGGTAGTCCAGCAGGGTACCGTCGCCGCAGCCCAGGTCGAGCACGTGGCTTTCCGGCTGGATCCACTTTTCGATGATTTCCAGATCGGCTCTCATGCGCTGACCTCCCGGGCGACTCGGTCCATGTAGGCTGTGAAGGTGTCCATGTAGCGCGGCGTCGGGATCAGGAAGGCGTCGTGGCCCCAGGGTGCGTCGATCTCGGCGTAGCTGACCCGGCAGCGGGCGGCGATCATGGCTTTGACCAGCTCTTCGGAGCGTTCCGGGGTAAAGCGCCAGTCGGTGCTGAACGACAGCACCAGGAACTGGCAGCGGGCGTGCTGCAGCGCCTTGGCCAGATCGTTGTCGAACTCGCGGGCCGGATCGAAGTAGTCCAGGGCCCGGGTCATCAGCAGGTAGGTGTTGGCGTCGAAGGTCTCGGAGAAGCGCTCACCCTGGTAGCGCAGGTAGCTTTCCACCTGGAACTCGGCGTCGTAACCGAATTTCTGGGCTTCCTCGCGCAGCTCGCGCCCGAATTTCTCGCCCATGGAGGCGTCCGACAGGTAGGTGATATGCCCCACCATGCGCGCCAGCATCAGCCCGCGGCGCGGGGTTGTGTCGTGGTCGGCGTAGCGGCCCTCGTGGAAGTCCGGGTCGGAGGTGATGGCCTTGCGGGCCACTTCGTTGAAGGCGATGTTCTGCGCGGTCAGGCGCGGTGTCGAGGCGATGGCCACCGCATGGCGCAGGCGATCCGGGTAGCTCAGGCTCCATTGCAACGCCTGCATGCCGCCCAGCGAACCGCCGACGACGGCGGCCCACTGCTGGATGCCCAGGCGGTCGGCCAGACGCGCCTGGCTGTCGACCCAGTCGCGCACCGTGACCACCGGGAAATCCGGGCCGTAGCAGCGGCCGGTTTCCGGGTTGGTCGAGTTGGGGCCGGTGCTGCCGTGACAGCCGCCCAGGTTGTTGAGACTGACTACGAAGAAACGATCGGTGTCGATGGGCTTGCCCGGGCCGATGCAGCTGTCCCACCAGCCGGGTTTGCGTTCGTCGCTGCTGTGGTAGCCGGCGGCGTGGTGATGGCCGCTCAGGGCGTGGCAGATGAGCACCGCGTTGCTGGCGTCGGCGTTCAGCTCACCATAGGTTTCCACCACCAGGTCATACTCTGGCAGGGTCTGGCCACAGGCGAGCGTCAGTGGCTCCGGGAAATGCAGGGTCTGGGGTTCAACCAGGCCCACGGAATCGGGTGGCAGCGAATCGGGCATCGAGACTCTTTATCTTATCCTGAACGATCCTGAATGGCCGTTTTCCCGGCCGGCGGTTTCCTGAAGGCGGTAGTCTGGGCGACACCGGTGGCCGATCGGCGCGCAAATGCCGGCCAGCGAAGCAGTTTAAAGGTGGGGGGCAGGCGCTGCAACTGGAGGCGGGCGCTGTCTTCGCCCGGGGCATGGCGCCCCGGGCCGTGGTGCGTCAGGCGATGCCGGACAGGTTGACCACTTTTTGCTGGATCAGCGTCGGTGCCGGCTTGCGAATCTGGCGATGCATGCTGTCGGCCAGTTCCAGTTGGCGCTGCAGGTCGGCGATGCTGTCGTTCAACCGCTGACGTTCCTCTTTCAGGGTGCGCTCGTTGCGGACCGAGTCGCGTACCCGGCGGATCTGGTGTTCCAGCAGCTGCTTCTGTTCCATGGAGTACTGCATGATCGGCAGCAGGGCCTCCTGCGGCCAGCGTTCCACGTCGGCGCGGACCCGGTTGTGCAGGGTGCGGGCCTCGCTGACCATGACGTTGAAGAAGCGCCGGATCAGCAGGGTCTGTTCGGTCAGCATGTTCTTCGGGTTGAGGCGGAAGCGGTCCGCTTTCTTGCGCAGCTCGCGGATGGCGATCACATGGCGCCCGGCGCGCAGGGGAATCGGCTCCAGGTGCCGCGCGCGGGTATCTTCGTTGTAGCGCCGGTAGATGGAGTCCACCATCTTCTCGGCCAGGTGGCCTTCGGCCAGCAGGTTGTTGAAGTCGTTCTCCAGCAGCTCGAAGAAATGGTTCATCGCCCGGTTCATGCCGGCGGTGGTCCAGCTCTTGTTGAGCAACTGGCGGACTTTCTCGACGTAGCCCTCGAAGCGCTCCTCGCGCACCAGGTCCTTGAGCATGTCGCCCTGGGACTGCATCAGCCGGCGGCTGGAGCGCAGGGTGATCAGCTTCTTGTAATAGAAGTCGTAGTCGGTCTGGGCTCGGTCGGCCAGGCGCTTGAGCGCTTCCTTGTCGGTGTGGGTTTCGCTGCAGGCCTCCAGCTCCTCGCGCAGGGCGTCGAGGCGGATCTGCATGGCGGCCTGGCTGTTCTGCAGCATGCCCAGCAGGTCGTTGATCAGGCTCTGGGTGATCAGCGCTTCCTTATGCATCAGGATGCGGTGGATGATCAGTTTTTCCAGATCCGGCAGGCAGCTGCGCTCGAACAGGGCGTCGTTTTTCTGCACGCGGGCCAGCAGGCCCTGCTTGGCGGAGACCGGGATCACATCCTCGGGCCGGATGTTGAGGTGATCGGCGGTGTACTCGCGCACCCGGGTGATGGACGCCTCGGTGTGCTCGGGGCCCTGCAGGTCGTCCCAGAGTACGTCGATCTTGTTGAGCACGGCGAAGCGGCCGGCGCGGTGGTCGGCATCTTCGGTGGCGATGTGCTCCTTCCAGATGGTCATGTCGCTGGCGGTGACGCCGGTGTCGGCGCTGAGCAGGAAAATCACCGCGTGGGCATTGGGCAGCATGCTGATGGTCAGCTCGGGCTCGGAGCCCAGGGCGTTCAGGCCCGGGGTGTCGAGGATGCGCAGCCCGCGTTCGAACAGCGGATGGCGAATGCTGATCTGGGCGTTACGCCAGGCCGGAACCAGCACGTAGCCGGGGCGCTTGCGGTCGTGCTCCAGCATGTTCTCTTCGAAGCCCAGATCGCGGGCCTCGCCCGGAGTCACGCTCTTGACCTGCGCCACCTGGGCCAGCGCTTCGCGCATGGCGTCGGGGGAACTGGAATCCAGCTCGATGCGCTGCCAGCGGTCCTGGCGCTTGCGCAGCTGCTGCAGGGAGATGTCTTCGCGGCGGGTCTCGATGGGCAGCAGCAACAGGTAGTCCTTGCCCTCGCTGCGGTCGTAGAACAGTTCGGTCGGGCACATGGTGGTGCGGCCGGCCTGGGAGGGCAGGATGCGCTGGCCGTACTCCGAGAAAAACAGGGCGTTGATCAGCTCGGTCTTGCCCCGGGAATACTCGCCGACGAAGGCGATGGTCAGTTCGTCCTCGATCAGCAGTTCCAGACCGCGCCGGATGCGCTGGCTGACGTCGTCCGAAAACAGGTCGTTGTCCTGCAGCCAGAGACGGTAGCGGGAGATCTGTCGGATCAGTTCCTTCTTCCAGGCGTGGTAGGCCTCCACCTGGTGGGACAAGCTTCCTGTTGCGTGCATCGGGCCAGCCTTTTGCGCTCGGTCAGTTCCTTTAGCCCGCCGGTAACCGGTCGGACCTTTTCTTTTGTCTTGATTTTTCCGTATTTGTCGGGTTACGACATTTCCGGTCTATTGTAGCGATGGTAGGCGATTGGGAAAGATCGGGCCGAGGTCCTGTGGGCTGTCAAGCAACTGATTTGCGTCAGGATATTGGCGGCGCCTGGAGAAACTTCGGAAAATCAGGAGGCTGGAGGTGGGTTTCGGTGTGTAGAAAATTGCGTCATTTTGTAACAGGCCGAGGGGCGGATCGCCCCTCGGCCATGGCGCGCATCAGAGGGCGACGCCGATGTTCCCCAGGCCAACGCCGCGGGCCATGTATTCGATCACGATCGAGACCACGTTGAGCAGCAGGAATACCACGATCGGTGACAGGTCCAGGCCGCCGACAGCCGGCATGACGTTACGCACCGGGCGCATCACCGGCTCAGTGAGCTGGCCGATCAACTGGATGGCCGGATGCGGGCTGCCGGGGGCAATCCAGCTGATGATGACGATGGCCAGCACCGACCAGAAGTAGATCTTGACGATCAGTCCCAGCACGGTCACCGCCGACCACGCCAGCAGCGTCACCGGGTTGAAGGAGGGGACGCCGCCGCTCAGGGCGATCAGGATCAGGAAGAACGTGAGCATCTGGATCAGGACGGCCAACACCAGGGCGGCGCCGTCCACGCCACCCCAGCCCGGAATGATCCGGCGCAGCGGTCGCAGTGGCGGGTTGGTGGCCTTGACCACGAACTGGCTGATCGGGTTGTAGAAGTCGGCCCGGGCCAGTTGCAGCAGGAAGCGCAGCAACACGATGGTGAGATAGAAAGTCGAAAGGATCTGTAACGTCGTAATTACGATCTGCGCCAGCATTTGGGGCTCCGTACTGGGGTTTCGGCGTCAATAATGCGCATGAATGTCGGGATTTTCCAGCGATCAGCCGTCATCTTTGCTGAGTTCGACCGCCAGCTCCTCCGAGCGTTTGAACGCGGCCTGACTGGCTTTCTGCACCAGGGCCCGCAGGTCGCCGTCCTCGAAGGTCTGGATGGCGCGTTCGGTGGTGCCGCCGGGGGACATGACGTTGCGCTTGAGCTGGGCCGGCTCGTCGCTGCCTTGCGCGGCCATCTCGGCGGCGCCGGCCATGGTCTGGATGGCCAGTTTGCGGGCGGTGGCCGCTTCCAGGCCGTTGGCGATGGCCGCTTCTTCCAAGGCTTCCAGGAACAGGAAGCAGTAGGCCGGGCCGCTGCCGGACAGGGCGGTGACGGCATGCAGGAGGGATTCTTCCTCGACCCAGACCGCTTCGCCGATGCCGCCGAAGATGGCGGTTACCGCATCACGCTGTTTGTCCTTGACGTCGTCAGTGGCGAACAGGCCGGCGGCGCCCTTGCCCACCAGTGACGGGGTGTTGGGCATGACCCGCACCAGCGGCAGGCCTCCGCCGAGCCAGCTGTCGAGGGTGGCGCATTCCAGCCCCGCGGCGATGGAGACCATCAGCGGGCGGGTGTTCTGCACCACCGGCGCGATGTCCTGGCAGACGCTGCGCATGACCTGAGGTTTGACGGCGAGCACGATGATGTCCGCCTGCTGGGCGCAGTGCCGGTTGTCGGTGGTGACGCTCACCCCGAAGCGGGTGCGCAGGCCCTGCAGGTGGCTGTCTTCCGGCGCACTGACCCAGATGTTGTCAGCACTGTAGCCGTTCTCGATCATGCCGCCGATGATGGCGCTGGCCATGTTACCGGCCCCGATGAATGCGATCGTCTGGGTCTTGCTCACGCTGGAACTCCGTCAGTCAGGTGGATCATTGGATTGAGATCATAACAGGTTCATCCGTCAGGCGGCGCGGGCCCCGAACAGGGCGGTACCCACACGCACCAGGGTGGCCCCCTCGGCAATGGCCGCCTCCAGGTCACCGCTCATGCCCATGGACAGGGTATCCAGGCCGGCGGCATCGGGATGGGCCTGGCGCAGCCCGGCCAGTTTGTCGGCCAGGGCCCGGAAGCTGGCCCGCAGGTCGGCGTCCGGCTGGTCGGGATCGGGAATGGCCATCAGCCCGCGCAGGCGCAGGTTGGGCAGGGCCAGTACGTCGGCTGCCAGGGCGTCGATGTCCGCCAGGGCGACGCCGGACTTGCTGGCTTCGTCGTCGATGTTGACCTGCAGGCAGATATCGAGCGGCGGTTTGTCCGCGGGGCGCTGCTCGCTGAGCCGCCGGGCGATCTTGAGCCGGTCGACGCTGTGCACCCAGTGGAAATGGCCGGCGATGTCGCGGGTCTTGTTGGACTGGATCGGGCCGATGAAGTGCCACTCGATGTTGTCCAGGTCGGCCAGTGCCGCGACCTTCTCCAGGGCTTCCTGAAGGTAGTTTTCGCCGAAGCAACGTTGTCCCGCCGCATAGGCGGAACGCAGGTCTTCAGGCGGGCGCGTCTTGCTGACGGCGAGCAGCGTGACGCCGCTCTCCGGCCGGCCTGCGGCCATTGTTGCTTTTTGTATGCGTCGGGTTACGCTCCCGAGGTTGTCTGCTATGCTGGCCATTCAAGGAATCTCTGGAACTTCTGGGCACGTTTGTTCGCAATTCTGGCTTGGCATTCCGGGCTTGCGCAAGGCGCTGGATGACGACAGGTCGAGCTGTCGTGGGGTCGCGAAGACCGCTTTCCCTGAGCGGTTGGCTTAGCCGGTTACGCCCCTGGCCCCGGTCACGCCCTTGCCAGGGCACGGGCGGATAAACGGCAAATAGAATACAGAACCCGAACGAATCAAGAAAAAGCCTTCCGAGGAATTCTGATGGATATTACTGAACTCCTGGCCTTCTCGGCGAAACAGGGCGCGTCGGATTTGCACCTGTCTGCCGGGCTGCCTCCCATGATCCGTGTCGACGGGGACGTGCGCCGGATCAACCTGCCCCCCATGGAGCATAAAGAAGTCCATTCGCTGATCTACGACATCATGAACGATAAGCAGCGTAAGGACTACGAAGAATTCCTTGAGACAGACTTTTCCTTTGAGGTTCCCGGCGTCGCCCGTTTCCGGGTTAACGCCTTCAACCAGAATCGCGGCGCCGGCGCCGTGTTCCGGACCATCCCCTCCAAGGTCCTGACCATGGAAGACCTGGGCATGGGGCAGGTGTTCAAGGACATCGCCTCCGTGCCGCGTGGTCTGGTGCTGGTGACCGGGCCCACCGGTTCCGGTAAGTCGACGACCCTGGCGGCGATGCTCGACTACATCAACGATTCCCGCTACGAGCACATCCTCACCATCGAGGATCCGATCGAATTCGTGCACGAATCCAAAAAGTGCCTGCTCAACCAGCGGGAAGTCCACCGCGACACCCTGGGCTTCAACGAAGCGCTGCGTTCGGCCCTGCGGGAAGACCCGGACATCATCCTGGTCGGTGAGCTGCGGGACCTGGAAACCATTCGCCTGGCGCTGACCGCCGCCGAAACCGGTCACCTGGTGTTCGGCACCCTGCACACCACCTCCGCCGCCAAGACCATCGACCGGGTGGTCGACGTGTTCCCGGCGGAAGAGAAGTCCATGGTCCGCTCGATGCTGTCCGAATCCCTGCAGGCGGTGGTGTCCCAGGCCCTGATGAAGAAAGTGGGCGGTGGTCGTGTCGCGGCCCACGAAATCATGATCGGCACCTCGGCGATCCGGAACCTGATCCGTGAGGACAAGGTGGCGCAGATGTACTCCGCCATCCAGACCGGCGGCTCCCTGGGGATGCAGACCCTGGACCAGTGCCTGCTGAAGATGCTCCAGAAAGGTTTGATCACGCGGGAAGCGGCGCGGTCGAAAGCCAAGATGCCGGATAACTTCTGACGCACCGCTGAGTCGGTGCCGGGAACCAGAACAAGACAGGTGAACTGATGGAATTCGAAAAACTGCTGCGGCTGATGGTGGAGAAGGGGGGATCGGACCTCTTTATCACGGCGGGGGTGCCGCCCAGCATGAAGGTCAACGGCAAGGTGCTGCCGGTGACCAAGAACGCGCTGACGCCGGAACAGACCCGTGAACTGGTCTACGGCGCGATGAACGACAAGCAGCGCGCGGAGTTCGAGGAAACCCACGAGTGCAACTTCGCCATCAGTGCCCGCGGCATCGGCCGTTTCCGGGTCAGCGCCTTCTTCCAGCGCAACCTGTGCGGCATGGTGCTGCGTCGCATCGAGGTGAAGATCCCGCAGATCGACGACCTGTCGCTGCCGGACGTCATCAAGGATCTGGCCATGACCAAGCGCGGCCTGATCATTTTCGTGGGGGCCACCGGTACCGGTAAGTCTACATCCCTGGCGGCGATGATCGGCCACCGCAACCGCAACTCCCGGGGCCACATCATTTCCATCGAGGACCCGATCGAATTCGTCCACCAGCACCAGGGTTGCATCGTCACCCAGCGCGAGGTGGGGATCGACACGGAGAGCTTCGAGGTCGCCCTGAAGAACACCCTGCGGCAGGCGCCGGATGTGATCCTGATCGGTGAGGTGCGGACCAAGCAGACCATGGAGTACGCGGTGCAGTTCGCGGAAACCGGTCACCTGTGCCTGGCCACCCTGCACGCCAACAACGCCAACCAGGCGCTGGACCGGATCATCCAGTTCTTCAATCCCGAGCAGCACAACCAGATCTGGATGGACCTGTCCCTCAACCTCAAGGCCATCGTGGCCCAGCAGCTGATTCCCACGCCGGACGGCAAGGGGCGGCGCGCGGTCATCGAAGTGCTGATCAACAGCCCGCTGGCCCAGGACATGATCCGCAAGGGCGAGGTGCACAAGCTCAAGGAACTGATGTCCAAGTCCACGGAAGGCGGCATGCAGACCTTCGACCAGGCGCTGTACCGGCTCTATGCCGAGGGCTCGATCACCTACGAAGACGCCCTGGCGCATGCCGACTCCGCCAACGATCTGCGTCTGATGATCAAGCTGGGGGCCGATGCCACCGATTCCGACGCACTGTCGTCCACTGTCGACAAGCTCTCGATCCAGAACGATTAAGTGTCTTTGCCTGGGCGTGGCGGGGTGCTGCCACGCCCGGTTTTCCTTCCTGCTTTTCTGGCGGTTCCCATTTCTTGTTTCTGTCTCACCTTCCGCGCGGATCGGAGCCCGTGGTTGTGCCGAAGGCATGCCGTGCGTCGCTCCGGCCAGTAGTCATACGGTCTATTCATACGCCCCTTTCATACGCTCTTTTTAAAATTGGCATGAAACCTGGGCGGCATATTATTGAATTGCAAAGCTAATCAATGAAATTAGCATTTGAGGCCAGTCCATACACCCCTGTATACTCCGCCGGTCACAAGACTTACGGCGGAGATATAACAATCATGAGCTATAACAAGACACTATCACGCGCCATGCTGGCGACCATCCTGTGCGCCCCGGCGGCTTCCTTTGCGGGCGGTTTTTCCCTTAACGAGCTGAGCGCCAGCGCCATGGGTGTGGCTAACGCGGGTACCGCGGCCAACCCCGAGAACGCAACCACCGTCTACTACAATCCGGCCGGCATGAGCCAGCTGTCCGGCACCAATATTTCCTTCGGTGCGGCGGTCCTGGACATCGATGCAGAAGCCAAGGACGGTTCCACCAGCGCGACGGATTCCGTAGGCCAGCCGGTCAGTGGTAGCGAAGGCGGCGACATCGCCGACCTGTCCGTACTGCCCAATTTCTTTGTAACCCACGAGGTCAACGATCGCGTTGACGTAGGCTTCGGTATTCACGCGCCGTATGGCCTGGCTGCCGATTACGACAACGACTTCACCGGTCGTTATTTTGCTGACAAGACCGAGATCACCGTGATCTCCTTCAGCCCGACCCTGTCCGTTAACAACGGCGAAGGTCTGTCCATGGGCGTGAGCTTCAACGTCCTGTATGCCGACGGCAAGCTGACCAAGTATCAGGAATACAGTGCAACCGAAGCGCAGCTGGCGGCCGCGGGTATGCCGGTGACTCTTTCTGACGGCTACTTCAAGGCGGAAGGCGACGACATTGCGACCAACTTCACCGTTGGCCTGCTGTATGAGCTGAACGACCGGACCCAGTTTGGTATCACCGGTCGTACCGCCACCACCCTGAAACTGAAGGGTGATGCGACGCTGACCAACTTCCCGGATGCCGCCACGCTTACCACCGGCACGGCCGAGGAAGACGCCGTCGTACCTGTCGACATTCCTGCCAGCGTCACCCTGGGTGCCCGTCACAAGCTGACCGACAGCGTGACCCTGCTGGCCGGTGCCACCTGGGCCGAGTGGAGCGACTTCGAGGCGCTCGACGTTGTCAGCCGTGAGGAAAACGGCGCGATCTCCTCCGTGTCGGGTGCCGCCAAGTACGGTGACAGCGATATCATCGGTCACGTCTCTGAGAACTGGAACGACACCTGGCAGTTCAACGTGGGTGCCATCTGGCAGGCCACGCCGCACTGGGCTTTCAAGACCGGCTACGCCTACGACCAGTCCCCGGTGGACGAGGACTTCCGTACCGCGCGGGTGCCGTCTGACGACCGTCACTGGCTGTCCCTGGGCACGCAGTGGAAAGACGATCAGAGTGGCTGGACTGTGGATGTGGCTGCCGGCATGCTGCTGTTTGACGACGTTGACGTGGACGAGCAGGAATACACCGTCGACGACGAGCCGGCTCCGGGCGCTGCCAGCTACAATGGCACCTACGAGCTGGACGCCTGGAACGCGGCCATTCAGGTCAGCAAGGCGTTCTGATCCCGCTCGAATTCCTGCGTGGACTGCGGTCCGCGCGGGACGCTTTTCGGTCCGGCCGTTCAGGCCGGACCTTCATGCTCTACCCGCCTCTCGATTGACTACCCACGCCTTAACCCCTTGCCATCCCGCCGCTATACTCGTGTTCCTTTCATGAACCGGGTGATTCGTGCGGCATTCAACGATCTGGCTTCCAACGCTGCTGTTGCTCAACCTGCTGGTCTTCGGTCTGGCGCTGGGCTGGGGATCCATTGCAATCGATCCGCTGCAGGTCTTTGCCGGCGAGCTGCCGGACTGGCAGTCCACTATTCTCATGGAGCTGCGCCTGCCCCGCGCCGTCACGGCGTTTGCCGTCGGCGGTATGCTGGCCCTGGCTGGCGTGCTGATGCAGGTGCTGTTGCGCAACCCACTGGCTGAACCCTATGTGCTGGGCATTTCCGGTGGGGCGGCCGTAGCGGCCCTGGGCGCCATCACCCTGGGATTGGGCGGCTGGTGGGTTTCCGGCAGTGCGTTTGTGGGCAGCCTGGCCAGCATGCTGCTGGTGTTCCTGCTGGGTGGTCGCATGGGCTATGGCCGGGGCGATCGGTTGTTGCTTACCGGTGTCGTGATTGCTGCCGGCTGGGGTGCCTGTATCAGTCTTCTGTTGGTGCTGGGGCCGGATCAGTCCCTGCGCGGCATGCTGTTCTGGCTGATGGGGGACCTGTCCCGGCCGGAAACGCCCTGGTGGGCGCTGCTGGTGCTGGCGTTGGCGCTGGCGGCGGCCTGGTTCATGGCGCCGGCGCTGGATCTTCTGGCTCGTGGCGATGAACAGGCCGCGGTCCTGGGTGTGGAAACCCGCCGCCTGCGGGGTGTCTGCTACCTGACGGCGTCGTTTCTGACCGCCTGTGCGGTAACGCTGGCCGGCCCCGTCGGGTTCGTCGGGCTGGTGGTGCCACACCTGATGCGGCAGTGGCTGGGGGCTGGTCACCGCGCGTTGGCCCCGGCCAGCCTGTTGGCCGGGGGTGCCTTGCTGATGCTGGCCGATACGGCTGCCCGCTCACTGATAGCGCCACGGCAGCTGCCGGTCGGTGTGTTGACGGCGGCGGTTGGCGTGCCGCTTTTCCTCTACCTGCTGCAACGCCGGGGGACCCGCTGATGCCCTCCTTGCAGTTGGACGGCCTGACTTTTGGTCGTGGCGACCGGGCCCTGGCGGAGCCGCTTGATCTGCAGGCCGAAGGCGGCGAAGTCTGGGCCATCCTGGGGGAGAACGGTGTCGGCAAATCCTCGCTGCTGCTGACTCTGGCTGGTCTGCTGCCGGTGTTGGCGGGACGGGTGTTTGTCGATGGCGTGGACATCCGGCGCTGCCCGCGCAAAGTGCTGGCGCGTCGCGTTGGTCTGTTGCTGCAGCAGTCGCCGATGGATTTTCCGTTTACCGTAACCGAAGCCGTAGGGGCCGGCCGTTACGCGCACCGACCGGGCTGGCAGGCGCTGGGAGCGAATGATCAGGTCATCATCCGCCAGGCGTTGGCGAGCTGTGGGCTGGAAGGTCTGGCGGAGGCTCGGGTCGACCGCCTGTCCGGCGGCGAACAGCGCCGGGTGGCCATGGCAACCCTGCTGACCCAGGCCCCCGGCGTCCTGTTGCTGGACGAGCCGGTGAACCACCTGGATCTCCGCCACCAGGCGGAACTGATGGCAACCCTGTGTGCGCTGGCGCGGGAGCAGCGGCGGTTAGTGGTCATGACCGTTCACGACATCAACCTGGCGGCACGCTACGCCGACCGGGTCCTGTTACTGTATCCCGACGGTCACCACGATGCCGGTTCGGCGTCTGAAATGCTGTCGTCGGAGCGCCTGCAGCGGGTCTACAGCTATCCGGTCGAGCGGGTCGGCGAGGGCGGGGACAGCTTCTGGCGGCCCGCGCCGCGATGGACTCCCGACCCGGTGGATTGAACGCGCCGTCGGCGTGCCGCGATCAGGCGGGCACTTCCATTTTGCGGCCCCGGTAGGTGATGGTGCGGGTCTTGCTGCTGCTGGCCGGTTCCTCTTTCTTGGCCGCCGCGGCCGGCTCCGCCAACTCCTGGCCGCGGTAATTGCGCGGCTTGTCGTCGTCCTGCTCGGCCAGATCCGGAACCTGTTTCTTGAGCTCTTCCCAGGCATTGTTCAGGTGGCTGGAGCGGGACTGCCTGGCGTAGGACGCCAACTGGTCCTCCAGGTCGTTGTCGGTCAGGTGAAGCTTAACGCCGAATTCCGCCAGGATCAGTCGGCGGCACTGGTGGACGAGTTTGAGGAGTCCGCGATCCAGTAGCCAACTGCGTTCTGCTGCTAGCGTCGTCATTGTCGTACCTCATTTCAAAGCGCTCTTGCGTCTGGACGGTCCCGAGCCTGTGGGGGGATCAGAGCGTGCGCGTTATCGACCCTGAATATTAAGCTAAAAATGTGCCTATCGTTAAAATCCTGAAATAAAAGGCGAAAACATCAGCTTTGCACGGAGTTGCGCACCGCCATGACGCATCACGGGTTCTGTCTGCACCGTTGTGGTGAGTTCGGCGGGCGTGCAGGGGAATGAGAAAATCCGGGAAAATGCGTTGACCCGGTGAGCCAGTCCTCCTAAAGTCCCGGCAAGTTCGGTGACGCCTGCGTCACCGGCGTCAATTGGCAGGCGGTGCTCGCACGGCGAGTGAAACGGGAAACTGGTGCAAACCCAGTGCTGCCCCCGCAACGGTAAATTCCTCTGCAGCAGCAAGGCCACTGGACCTCCGGTCCGGGAAGGCGCTGCCGGCCCCCGATCCCCGGGGAAGGAATGAGTCCGGAGACCGGCCACCTGCTTCCCGGCAGGGATCTCTCTGATCCTGGCCGGTGCATGCGGTGCTGCGGAGGGCGTCACCGGTGGTTGCCCATCCCGTAACCGCGCGTCCTCCGTCCACCGGCTTCGACTGAACCGGATGCGAACCCAGGACGCTCTCTGTGAACAAGCCCTTTTCCCTGGCCGCCGGCCTGATGACCGGCTGTCTTGCCGCCCCGCTCAACGCGGATATCCTCAATCCCCTTGTGGTGACCGCGACCCGGACCGCGCAAACGGCCGACGAGGTGAACGCCTCGGTGACGGTCATCAGCCGGCAGGACATCCAGCGCAGCACGGCCAGCAGCATCGAGGACCTGTTGCGCGGTGTTCCCGGCGTGACCGTGTCCCAGAGTGGTGGTGCCGGCAAGCAGTCCAGCGTGTTCATGCGGGGTTCGAACTCCGATCACGTGCTGGTGCTGGTGGACGGCCTGAAAGTCGGCGGTGCAACGGCGGGCACGGCCCAGTTGGAAAACATTCCCCTGGCGCTGGTGGATCGCATCGAAGTGGTGCGTGGTCCGCGCTCCAGCCTCTACGGCTCCGAGGCCATCGGTGGGGTGATCCAGATCTTCACGCGCCGGGGCACGCCGGAGCCGGAAGCCATTTCGGAAGTCAGCGCCGGTACCGAGGGCACCTCGCGCCTGACCCAGCACTTCTCGGGCCGCACCGGCGATACGGCCTACAGTCTGTCGGCGTCGATGTATGAGACCGACGGTGTGGATTCCCAGCCGGTCAGCAACCAGCGCGATGACGACGGTTTCGAGAGCCAGTCGTTCAGCGCCAGCGTGGATCAGCGCGTCAATGATCGGTTGTCGCTCGGCCTCAACGCGATGCACGCCCAGGGCGAGAACGATTACGACAGCGTTTTCGGTACAGCCGATCAGCGCTACTGGAACGAGTTCGTGCAGCAGTCCGGGCGGGTTTTCGCCGATTTTGCCGCCAGCGACGATGTCACCCTGCACGCCCAGATCGGCTACGGGCGCGAGGACAACGACAACTTCATCGACCAGGCGGATTACTTCGACTATGAAACCCGGCGCCGCCAGTACCTGGTTCAATCCGATGCCTACCTCACTGGCCACCAGTTGCTGACCGTGGGCGTCGAGCGGGTTGAAGAGCGGGTGGAGGCCTCGACGGCCTACACGGAAGACGCTCGCTACAACAACGCGGTGTTTGGTCAGTGGCAGACCGTCGATCAGCCGCTGCATGTGGAGACGTCGCTGCGCTACGACAACAACCAGGCCTACGGCGACGAGACCACCGGGGCGGTATCGGTGGGCTACCAGCTGACGCCTGCGCTAAAGCCCTACGTCAGCTACGGCACCGGCTTCAAGGCGCCCAATTTCAACGATCTGTATTCGCCGTTTGGCGCCAATCCGGACCTGGACGCGGAAACCTCGGAAACCTACGAAGTGGGGCTCAAGGGCAGTGTCGGACGTCTGTCCTACGAGTGGGCGGCCTATCGCACCAACTTCGATGACCTGATCCAGCTGGACGCCTTGTTCATTCCCTACAACACGGAGTCGGCCACGGCGGAAGGTACGGAACTGAGCGTCATCTACCGGGGCGGTGACTGGCGGCTGGAAATGGGTGCCGGCTATACCCGCGCCACCGACGACGACACCGGCGATGCCCTGGCCCGGCGACCCAAGTGGAACGGGCGCCTGGCGGGAACAAAAACGTTCGGGCCGCTGGAAGCGAGCCTGGAATGGCTGGGGCGGACGGATTCGGTGGATACGGCGGCGGACAGCGACATTCCCGGTTATGGGATGACCAACCTGACGCTGGCCTATGCCGCGACCGACCGCCTCGACCTGACGCTCAAAGGGCGCAACCTGCTCGACCAGGAGGCGGTCACCGTGGCCGGATACTCTGGCCAGCAACGGGCGTTGCTGGCCTCCCTGCGTTACAGTTACTGAACGCAGCCGGGGCGAGGTCGCTAGTGCGCCTCGTCCCAGTTGTCGCCGACACCGGCTTCCACCAGCAGCGGCACCTTGAGGTCGGCGGCGGCTGACATGCGATCGGTGAGGCCCTTGATGACGTCGTCCAGGGCCGACTCCTTCACTTCCAGGATCAGTTCGTCGTGGACCTGCATGACCATGCGGGCGTCCCTGGCGTGCTGGTCCAGCAGCCAGTTCTCCACCGTCACCATTGCTTTCTTGATGATGTCCGCCGCGGTGCCCTGCATGGGGGCGTTGATTGCGGTGCGCTCGGCGGCCTGCTGCATCTGCTTGTTCTTGGCGTTGATCTCCGGCAGGTACAGGCGACGGCCGAACAGGGTTTCCACGTAACCGTCGTCGTGGGCCTGCTTGCGGATGTCGTCCATGTACTGGCGAACACCGGGGTAGCGGTGGAAATAGAGGTCGATGTACTCCTGGGCGAGCTTGCGCTCCACGCCCAGCTGGCGCGACAGACCGAAGGCGGACATGCCGTAGATCAGGCCGAAGTTGATGGCCTTGGCGCTGCGGCGCTGGTCGGACGTGACCTTGTCCACCGTGGTGTCGAAGACCTCGGCGGCGGTGGCCTTGTGGATGTCCTTGCCCTCGGCGAAAGCCTTGAGCAGCCCCTCGTCGCCGGACAGGTGCGCCATGATGCGCAGCTCGATCTGGGAATAGTCCGCCGCCACCAGCTTGTAGCCCTCCGGCGCGATGAACGCCTGGCGAATGCGCCGGCCCTCGTGGGTGCGGATGGGAATGTTCTGCAGGTTGGGCTCGGAGGACGACAGGCGCCCGGTGGCCGCCACCGCCTGGTGATAGGAGGTGTGCACCCGGTTGTCGCGGGCGCTGATCATCTCCGGCAGGCGATCGGTGTAGGTGGACTTGAGCTTGCTCAGGCTGCGGTGCTCCAGGATCAGGTGCGGCAGCTTGTAGTCGTGGGCCAGTTCCTGCAGCACCGGCTCGGCGGTGGAGGGCGCGCCCTTGGGCGTCTTCTTGATCACCGGCAGCCCCAGCTTCTCGTAGAAGATGGCCTGCAACTGCTTGGGGGATCCCAGGTTGAAGGTTTCACCGGCCTCATCGTGGGCGGCCTTCTCCAGCTCCGCCATACGCTCGGCCAGCTCCTGGCTGTGGCGCTTGAGCGTGCCGGCGTCGATCATCACACCGCGCTGCTCCATGCGCGACAGCACCGGTACCAGCGGCAGGTCGATGTCGGTGTAGACGCTTTCCAGCTTGCCTTCCCTGGCCAGGCGCGGGCGCAAGGCCTGATGCAGGCGCAGGGTGATGTCCGCGTCCTCGGCGGCGTAGGGGCCGGCCTGTTCCAGATCGATCTGGTTGAAGGTGAGCTGTTTGGCGCCCTTGCCGGCAATGGATTCGAACGAGATGGTGGCTTCCCCCAGGTACTTCAGGGCCAGGCTGTCCATGTCGTGGCGTGAGGCGGTGGAGTTGAGCACGTAGGACTCCAGCATGGTGTCCTCGGCGATGCCTTCCAGGGAAATGCCGTGGTTGGCCAGCACGTTCTTGTCGTACTTCAGGTTCTGGCCGACTTTCCTGAGCCTGGGATCTTCCAGCAGCGGTTTGAGCTGCTCCAGCACGGCCTCCCGGTCGAGTTGGTCCGGCGCGCCCATGTAGTCGTGGCCGAAGGGCACGTAGATCGCTTCACCCGCTTCGATGGCGAAGGACACCCCTACGACTTCCGCCTGACTGTAGTTGAGGCTGGTGGTTTCGGTGTCGAAGGCAAACAGATCCGCCTTTTTCAGGCGCTTGACCCAGTCGTCCAGCTCCGCCTGTTCGGTGACCACGCTGTAGTGTTTCTCGGGAATGTCGGGGGTGCTGTCGTCCTCGGTGTCCGCCGGGGCGTCGTCGCTCAGCTCGGCGATCCAGGTCTTGAATTCGTACTCGCGGAACAGGGCCAGCAGTTTGTCGTTATCCGCGTCATCGGGTTTAACGTCCTGGATGCCGAATGCCAGCTCCACATCCGTTTTGATGGTGGCCAGCTCCTTGCTCAGCGGCAGTTGCTCCACAGCGTTGCGCAGGTTCTCGCCGATCTTGCCCTTGACCTCGTCCGCGTGCTCGACGAGATTCTCCAGCGTTTCGTACTGCTCCAGCCATTTGACCGCGGTCTTGGGGCCACACTTTTCCACACCGGGGATGTTGTCCACCTTGTCGCCCACCAGAGCCAGGTAGTCGATGATCTGCTCCGGGGTGATGCCGAACTTGTCCTTCACGCCGTCCCGGTCCATGGCGGTTTCGGTCATGGTGTTGATCAGGGTGACGTGCTCGCTGACCAGCTGCGCCATGTCCTTGTCGCCGGTGGAGATCACCACATCAACGCCCTTGTCGGTGGCCTCGCAGGCGAGGGTGCCGATCACGTCGTCCGCCTCCACATCGGGGACGATCAGCAGCGGCAGGCCCATGGCGCGCACGATCTCGTGGATGGGCGCGATCTGGGTGGCCAGGTCTTCCGGCATGGGCGGACGGTTGGCCTTGTACTCTTCATACAGTTCATGGCGGAACGTCTTGCCCTTGGCGTCGAAGACCACCACGACCTTGGAGCCGGGGTAGTCCTGGTCGAGCCGGCGCAGCATACTGATGACGCCCTTGATGGCGCCGGTGGGCTGACCCTTACTGGTGGTCAGCGGCGGCAGGGCGTGGAAGGCGCGGAAAAGGTAGGAGGATCCGTCGACGAGGACGACCGGTGGCGTCTGCTTCTGGCTCATAGGGGCTGGTATCCGGAATCAGGTTGTCTAGTGCCCTGGGATGTGTAAATCTCAGAGAACAATCAAGGATTTCAGGATGCCAAGGTTAACATGAAAAAAACGATCCCCCTCGTGATTGCATTGGTGATCGCATCGTTCAGCCTGACAGCGGCCGCCCAGGAAGACGGCGCGTCGTCGTCCGCCCCGGTGCGGGCGTCTGAATACCAGGCCGCGTCTCCGGACGAACCCCAGGTGGTGATTCGTCCAGGCAAGGAAGCCACCTACTACGAGTACCGCGTGAACGGCCAGCTCAGGGAAATCCGGGTGGAGCCCAAGGTGGGCCCCGTCTACTACCTGGTTCCGGCCGACGGCGGTGGCTTCATCCGGCAGGACGGCTCCCAGCTCGTGGTGCCCAAATGGGTCCTGTTCCGCTGGTAGCGATCAGATCACGCTGACCGAGATTACCTCGGAACGCTGGCTTTCCAACCCGTCGGTGTCCAGGGTGGTCACGGAGAACTCGTACTGCCCCGGCTCGAAAGCCTTTAAGGGGTATTGGGTTCTGTCCGAGCCGCTTACCTTGATGGAGCGGTAGCCACTCTGGTGCTTGAGCTTGTAGTAAATCCGATAGCCGCTGATTTCCCCCACATACAGTTTACTGCCGTCAGCCCGGGTGGCGGGCGCCGTCCAGCGCAGTTTGGAAGAGACTGTGGCCTCGCTGGCTGCAGAACTTCCGCTTGATCCCGAATTCGACGTGCTGTCCGAGGTTTTGCTGGAGCTGTCGGAAGATGACCCGCCGCCGTTGCAGCCGGCAAGCAGGAGCGTGACAGAAATAAAGCACAGGGCGAGGACGTGCCGGGCCCGGCAAGGATTTGAATAGGACATTGATATACCTGACGTTTCTCTAATAGATGATGGCTCGCTTTAGCGAGTTCTTTTTAGAGAGGCACAGCGGAGTAGGCTCCATCCTCACAAGTCCTTTGCCGCCTCATTATGCGAATGAGATTGAGACTCACAAGTGAACATTTCGTCAGTTTTTTTATGATATGGAGTCACGTTTCTTGCAGGGTCTCCGGGGTTTTTTCGGAAAAAGCTTTGGTGACAAATAACTAGGGCGTACCGGTTGTCTCGGCGGTCGAATGGAACCCTAGTATGAATATTCTAATTTTTGCGATTAACGTCCGTGGTGTTATCCGGAAAAGGCGTCGGGCACGCCTCCGTCAATCTCTCAATCAATCTGCAGTCAAAGCAATGGAGAGGCACCACAATGGGTAAACTGAAAAGCTATCAGGAACAGATTCAGGAGATGGTCGAGAAGGGCATTAATGCGGCGGAAGAGCGTCAGAAGAAGCTGTCGTCCAAGCCGTTCGAATATGCCGAAAAGCTGGAATCCGAAGCCCGCGAGTACAGCGTCAAGTCGCTGCGCAAGCGTTACGACGGCTACAGCGAGAACCTGTTCGAGCAGCTTCGCAGCCTGAACAGCCGTTTCGGTAACTTTGCGTCGGAAATGGTGGCCAGGGTCGAGAAGGAAACCGCAGAGGGCGCCGAAGCGGTGTCCGAGGCCGCGGACGAAGTGTCCGATCAGGCCAAGTCGGTGAAGAAATCCGCCACTTCAACGGCGAAGAAGTCGACCAGCACGGCCCGTAAGAGCACCGCACGCAAGTCGACCTCGACCACCACCTCCGCCTGATCGCCGAGTGGGTTGACCAAAACAGAAAGGGTCGCTTCGGCGACCCTTTTTAGTACCTGCTTGCCTTTATACCCGTGTGCCGCGAGTGCGACTCCGGCTCCGGCTTATTCCGTCGCGCGGGTCTCCGCGGTGTGCAGTTCGACGGTGCGGGATTCCCCGGTGATTTGTTCCAGGCGCTGGATCTTGGCCTCGTAGGATTCGCGGATTTTGGCGGTTTCCTGATCCTGCTTGTTGATCTCCTGCTCCAGCTCGCGTTTCTGGGACTGCAGTCGTTCAATGCGGGTTTTCAGGTTATCCGGAATCTTGCGTCCGGCCCGTTCCAGGTCCGCTGCCTTGCCCTGCTGTTCCTCCAGTTGACTGTCGATCACAGCGATGTTGCCGCGCTTGAGCTGCACCAGGCTGTGGCGTTCCTGCAGCTTGCGGTTCAGGGCGCGCACGGCATCGTCCGGATGGCTGTAGATGCGCAGCAGCTCTTCGTCCGCCTCCCGCTGGCGTTCAGCCGCCTGTTTGCGCTGCTCGGCCTGGGCGCGGGCTTTCAGCTCCTCTTCCGTTGGTGCCGGAGGCACCACTTTGACCACGCGACCCTGGGAGTTGAGGACTTCGTAGCCGTGTTTCGTGGCGTCGGACGGCACAGTGTTGCTCATCACCATGCGGCCGTTGTCGTCCTTGTAGCGATACATGGTCGATGCCAGCGCCGACGAAGCGCCGAAAACGCCGCAAAAGAGGAGTGCAAAGGTTAGGGAGGAGGCGTGTCTCATAGACTGCTTGGTCACCGTTTGGTTGGCCTCGGCTGAGCATAGCGGGCGAATTGCCGGCCTGGCAACAGGCCGTGCCCGGCGAAGCCCTGAATTGCGATCAGATGCCGAATTCCTCGCGGTAGGTCGCTACTTTGCGCGCGTTCTCCTGGAAATCCGGACGATCCGCCAGATAACTGATTACCTGGTCCAGCTGGATGATGCTTGTGACCGGCAGCTTGTAATCCCGTTCCACTTCCTGGATGGCCGACAGCTCACTCTGGCCCCGCTCCTGACGATCCAGGGCGATCAGTACGCCCGCAGGCTCGGCGCCGGCTTCGTGAATGATGTCGATGGACTCGCGGATCGCGGTCCCGGCGGTGATGACGTCGTCAATGATCAGCACTTTGCCCTTTAATGGTGCGCCGACAATGTTACCGCCCTCTCCGTGATCTTTTTTCTCTTTCCGGTTGAACGCGTAGGGCCGGTCGTCGCCGGTTTCCGCCAGGGACATCGCCGTCGCTGCGGCCAACGGTATGCCCTTATAGGCAGGTCCGAAAAGAATGTCATAATTCAGGCCGCTATTTTGCAGGGCAGACGCATAGGCACGCCCGAGCTGAAGCAAATCCGACCCCGTATTGAACAGGCCTGCATTGAAGAAGTAGGGACTCTTGCGTCCGGACTTGAGGGTGAACTCCCCAAAACGGAGGACGTCCCGACGGATGGCAAATTCGATGAAATCGCGTTGATAGTCGTGCATGGCAAGGTATCTGGAAGGGTTGGATTCTTTCAAAAAGGCGTAAAAACGGTATCATACACACAAACGTTTCAGGGAACATCTATGCGGGTAGTATCGATCAGCGTCAACGGCCTGGCACAGGCGATTGACCGTGGTTTTTTTGACTGGCTGGCGGGCCAGGATGCAGACGTGGTCTGTGTCCAGGATCATCGCATGCGGGTCTACGAATTCGACGATCCCCGCTATGTCCCCGAAGGCTACGAAGCGTATTTCATCGACGGCGAGGAAACCGAGTACGGCGGCGTCGGTATCTATACCCGTCACTTCCCGAAAGCCATCATCTACGGTTTCGGCAACGAGATCTCCGACCGCGAGGGCCGCTTCATCCAGGCGGACTTCGACAAGGTCAGTGTGGCCTCGGTGCTGGCCCCCAACGCGCTGGGCCGTGAGGAAGAGTTGCTGGGCGACGGCAACGACCTGACCATGCTGGATCACAAGGACGCCTTCATGGAAGGCTACGGCCAGCACATGCAGAAGACCCTGCGCAAGCGCCGGCAGTTCATCTTTGGTGCCAACCTGCAGACCGCGCATCATGTGACCGACACCAGTCCCCGTTACCACAAACTGGACGTGTCCGGTTTTCTGCCCCATGAGAGGGCATGGCTGGACCGCCTGTTCGACGAGCTGGGCGCGGTTGATGCGTTCCGCGAGGTCAACAAGGACGGCGACCAGTTCACCTGGTGGCCTGAGTGGGCCGAAGGCTGGCGTCAGCACGCCGGCTGGCGCACCGATTACCAACTGGCCACGCCGGGCATCCGCAAGACGATCCAGAATGCCTGGATCGATGACGAGACCCGCTTCTCCGACCACGCGCCGCTGATCATCGATTACGACATCGACATCGGTTTCTGATCCGGCGTCGAGTCGGCGGATCCTCCAAAAGAAAAGGCCAGCGTTTGCTGGCCTTTTTGCGTTCCGGAGCCGGGTTTATTCGGCCAGGGCGGCGTTCTGCAGCTCAAACAGGTGGTTGATGCCCTGTTTGGCGAGCGACAGCATGCTGTCGAGTTCGTCCTGGGCGAAGGGGGCGCCTTCCGCCGTGCCCTGGATTTCAATGAAACCGCCCTGGTCGGTCATGATGACGTTCATGTCGGTTTCCGCCGCCGAGTCTTCCGGGTAGTCCAGGTCCACCACGGTGGTGCCTTCGTAGACGCCCACAGAGATGGCGCCGACCATCTGTACCAGCGGCGTGGCCTTCAGGCGGCCTTCCTTGACCAGGTGATTGAGCGCGTCCACCAGAGCCACACAGCCGCCGGTGATCGCCGCGGTGCGGGTGCCGCCGTCGGCCTGGATGACGTCACAATCGATGGTGATGGTGTGCTCGCCCAGTTTGGTCAGGTCCACGGCCGCGCGCAGTGAGCGACCGATCAGGCGCTGGATTTCCACGGTGCGTCCGCCCTGCTTGCCACGGGCGGCTTCACGGCCCATCCGGCTGCCCGTCGAACGCGGCAGCATGCCGTATTCGGCGGTGATCCAGCCTTTGCCACTGCCTTTGAGGAAGCGGGGTACGTTGTTGTCGACGGAAGCCGTGCAAATGACTTTGGTATCGCCGAATTCGATCAGGACCGAGCCTTCCGCGTGCTTGGTGTAGTTGCGTGTGATGCGGATGTCACGAGTCTGTTCTGGAGCGCGTCCACTGGGTCGCATAGCGATTCCTGTACTGATTGGGTGGAGGGTGTTGGCCGGCCATCGCCGGGAGGCGGACCGGTCCCGTGAAATAGCCGTTCAGTGTAACATGGAGGAACCAGGATGGCGTCGGTGGCTCGACGTTCGGGCAAGTGTGGTGCCGGATGCCCGTTTCCTGTCCATTTCACGAACAGGGCACTAGAATACAGCCATTCCAACGACAGGCCGGAGTTCACATGATCAGGAGTATGACCGCGTTCGCGCGCAAGGACACCGAAGGAGAGTGGGGCAGCCTCACCTGTGAAATCCGTGCGGTCAACCATCGTTACCTGGAGCCGGCGTTTCGCCTGCCAGAGCCGCTGCGGGAACTGGAGAACGGCTTCCGGGAAACCCTGCGCAAGCGGCTGGGCCGTGGCAAGGTGGAGATCGGGCTGCGTCTGCAACTGACGGACGACGCCACCGGTGGCCTCACGGTGAACCAGGCCCTGGCCGAAGAGCTCAACGACGCGGCCAACCACATCAACCGCATCCTCGATAACCCGGCCCACATTAATGCGCTGGATATCCTGCGCTGGCCCGGTGTGCTGCAGTCCGGCGAGCGCGACCTGGAGCCGGTCAAGGAAGCGGCGCAGGCCCTGTTTGCCGAGACCGTGGACGAGCTGGTCGGCGTCCGCGAGCGCGAAGGTGAGCGCCTGCGTCCGCTGTTCGAGGAGCGGCTGCAGGAGATCACGGATTCGGTCAGTCAGGTTCGCAAGCGCATGCCCGAATTGCTTGAGCAGCAGTCCGACAGTCTGCGCGAGCGTTTCGAGGCGGCGAAGGTGGAACTGGACCCGGACCGCCTGGCCCAGGAAATGGTCGTGCTGGCGCAGAAGTCCGACGTGGCCGAAGAGCTGGACCGGCTCGATACCCACGTCAGCGAAGTGCGCCAGACCCTGTCCGGCGACAAGCCCATTGGTCGCCGCCTGGATTTTCTGATGCAGGAGCTGAACCGCGAGGCCAATACCCTGAGCAGTAAGTCGATCGACGCGGAAGTCACCCGCGTGGCGGTCGACCTCAAGGTCCTGATTGAGCAGATGCGCGAGCAGGTGCAGAACCTGGAGTAAGCCATTTCGCTGCCGGTGGGTGCCGGATCGCGGCAATCTCCGTATAATGCGGCGCCTGTTATCCATGAAACCCCTATGACAACGAAGCCGCGGACGCATGCGCCGGCGGCTTCGAAGCGAAATTTCCGGAGTTGTACGTCATGAGTCAGGTCGCAGAGAAGGGCACCCTATATGTGATTTCTGCGCCGTCCGGTGCCGGCAAGACCAGCCTGGTGGCTGAGATGCTGGCCCGGGACAGCAAACTGGGCGTGTCCGTGTCCCATACCACGCGGCCCATGCGCCCGGGCGAGCAGGATGGCGTGAACTACCACTTCACCAGCCGCGACGAGTTTGAGGCGATGATCGGCCGCGACGATTTCCTGGAGCACGCCGATGTTTTCGGCAACTACTACGGCACCTCCCAGGTGTGGGTGGAAGAGACCCTGGACAAGGGGCAGGACGTGATCCTCGAGATCGACTGGCAGGGCGCCGTACAGGTCCGCCGACAGTTGCCGGATTGCGTCAGCATCTTCATTGTGCCGCCGTCGCCGGAAGCCCTGCGGGACCGCCTGACTGGCCGTGGCCAGGACGAGCCGGCGGTCATCGAGCGGCGTCTGCGGGAAGCGGCGGAAGAATGCAGCCACGCCCTGGAATTCGACTACCTGGTGGTCAACGATGCCTTCGAGGTGGCCCTGGAAGAGCTGCTTTCGATCGTCCGTACCCAGCGCCTGCGGGTCGAGAACCAGGAGCGGCGCCACGCCGATCTGCTGGCGGCGCTGGTTTCCGGTGGTTCGGCGTATACAAATTGAGCATTTCCATTTATACTGCGCGGTCTGCTTCGGGGCGGCTCCGCCCGGCCGGGCAACCAGTTATCCAATTACTTTTTCGGGGAAGTTATGGCACGAGTCACTGTTGAAGACTGTCTGGATCACGTCGATAACCGTTTTGAGCTGGTTATGCTGGCGACCAAACGGGCTCGTCAGATTTCAACCAAGGGCCACGAGCCGATGGTTCCTGAGGAAAACGATAAGCCAACCGTTCTGGCCCTGCGCGAAATCGCCGAGGGCAAGGTCGACAACGCTTTGGTCGAGCAGGACGACGACGAGTAAGCGTCTCCGCTTCAGCCCCGTCAGTACGGGGCTTGCGGCTAATGCCGCATTGAAATCTGCGCCACGGCTCTTATAGTAGGAGTTGAGGGGCTGCTTCAGGCAGCTCCGGCAGGGCAAAGGAAGACCCGGGTGTGACTGCATTCGGGTTTTTTTGTCGGTGATTCATTCGGACCTGGCGGTCCATGTCGTCTCCGGAGGCGCAGTGTCAGCAGAGGCTCCAGCGCTTACATCCGTCGAAACACTGGCGGATCAGCTGAGTACCTACCTTGACCGGCCCCGCATCAATCAGGTGCGGCGGGCCTACTATTACGCCGAGCAGGCCCACGAAGGCCAGATGCGCCGTTCCGGCGAAGCCTACATTACTCATCCGCTGGCGGTGGCCGGCATCCTGGCGGACATGAAGCTCGATCACCAGAGCCTGATGGCGGCCATGCTGCATGACGTCATCGAGGATACCGGCATTCCCAAGGACGCCCTGTCCGAACAGTTCGGGGAACCGGTGGCGGACCTGGTGGACGGTGTCTCCAAGCTGACCCAGATCGAATTCCGCTCCCGCGCCGAAGCCCAGGCCGAGAACTTCCAGAAGATGACCCTGGCCATGGCCCGGGACATCCGCGTGATCCTGGTGAAGCTGGCGGACCGCCTGCACAACATGCGCACACTCGGGCACATGTCCTACGAAAAGCGCCAGCGTATTGCGACCGAGACACTGGACATCTACGCGCCGATCGCCAACCGTCTGGGCATGCACACCCTGTGTACCGAGCTGGAGGACCTGGGCTTCTCCTTCCTGTATCCAATGCGTTCGCGCTACATCTCCAAGGCGGTGGAGACCCTCCGTGGCAGTCATCGTGAGATTATCGAGGAGATCCGCGGCAGGCTCGAGGAAAAGCTGCATGAGCGCGGCCTGCCAGGGCGAATCATGGGGCGCGAGAAGCACTTGAACAGCATCTACAACAAGATGAAGTTCAAGCACAAATCCTTCCATGAAATCATGGATGTCTACGCCTTCCGCATCATCACCGACTCCACCGACGACTGTTACCGCATCCTCGGCGCCGTTCACAGCCTCTACAAACCCCTTCCCGGACGCTTCAAGGACTACATTGCCATGCCCAAGGCCAATGGCTACCAGTCCCTGCACACGACGCTGTTCGGTATGCACGTGAACATCGAGATCCAGATCCGTACCGAGGAGATGGAGCACATCGCCAACAACGGGATCGCCGCCCACTGGCTCTACAAGAACGACAACTCGTCGGTGCTGGAGGTCAGCCAGCGGCGGGTGGATCGCTGGGTCAAGGGCCTGATGGAGATGCGCGAGCGGGCCGATGATTCGCTGGAATTCATCGAGCACGTCAAGGTCGACCTGTTCCCGGACGAGATCTACGTGTTCACGCCCAAGGGCAAGATCCTGGAGCTGCCCGGCGGCGCCACGCCCATCGATTTCGCCTACGCCATCCACACCGATATCGGCAACGCCTGCGTCGCCTGCCGCATCAACCGCAACCTGGGCTCGCTGAGCCAGCCGCTGCAGAGTGGCCAGACGGTGGAAATCATCACTGCGCCGGGCGCCCGCCCCAATCCGGCCTGGCTGGGTTTCGTGGTGACCGGCAAGGCGCGCAGCAGCATCCGTCATTTCCTCAAGTACCAGAAGAAGGCGGAATCCCTGGAATTGGGCAAGACGCTGCTCAAGAAATCCCTGGCCGGTTTTGGCCACAAGCTGGGGGACATCGACGACTCCCAGCGTCAGCGGGTGTGCAAGCATAATCAGGTGGGCAGTTTTGACGACCTGCTCAGCGATATCGGTCTGGGCAACCGCATGGCCTATATCGTGGCGCGGCAACTGGTGTCCGACCCGGGCGGGGATGGCCAGCAGCCCGATCACGACGGCTTCGATGTGGTCAACCTGCATCCCTCCGGCGCCGGTCGCGGCACCATGACCATCCAGGGCACCGAAGGCCTGGTGATCCGTTTCGCCGGCTGCTGCAAGCCGATCCCGGGCGATCCGGTGGTGGGCGTCATGGAGTCCGGCACCGGCATGGTTATCCACAGCGACACGTGCCGCAAACTGCCGGAGAAGGGTGCCGACGGTTCGCCGCTGATGCACCTGAAGTGGGCCAAGGACATCACCGACGAGTTCTCGGTAGAGCTTCGGGTGGAGCTGGAGCGCCAGCGGGGTGTCATCGCCGAGGTGGCCAGTGCCGTGTCCATGGCCGACGGCAATATCGAGCGGATCAACGTGGAAGAGCAGAATGCGCGCCTGAGCATCGTCAGCCTGGTGGTCCACGTCAACGGGCGTCGTCATCTGGCCCGGGTCATGCGCCGGGTGCGCAACATCCGCGCGGTAACGCACATTGCCAGGGTCCGCCACTGACCCCTTCGCTTGCCGCCGTGGACAGCGGTTGACAGGAGCGCCTGATCCCGGTGAGGATCTCCGTTTTTCATTAGAAAAGTCCCGCCTCAGGCGGGGTTGTGAGGGCTTTGAAGACGATGACCAATAAATCCGTAATCCAGACCGAAAACGCGCCGGCGGCGATCGGCACCTATTCCCAGGCGGTCAAGGCGGGCGATACCGTTTACCTGTCCGGCCAGATCCCGCTTGATCCGGAGACCATGGACGTGGTCAGCGGCGACATCAGCGTCAGCATCCGCCGGGTGTTCGACAACCTGGCCGCGGTATGCGAGGCGTCCGGCGGCCAGTTGCAGGACATCGTCAAGCTGAACATCTACCTGACCGATCTGGGTAACTTTGGCACCGTCAACGAAATCATGGCCACCTATTTCCAGGAGCCCTATCCGGCCCGGGCCGCCATCGGCGTGGCCGCGCTGCCCAAGGGCGTGCCGGTGGAAATGGACGCGGTCATGGTGCTGAGCTGAGTTCGCGCAGCATCTCCCCGTAGCCTTCCCGATAGCCGGGATAGCGGAACTCGAAACCGCTGTCCCGCAAGCGTCGGTTGCTGATGCGCTTGCTGCCGGCGCGGGCGCCCCGGCTCGCCTCGCCCTGCGGCGGATCACATGGTACTTGCTGGCGAATCCAGTCAACGATCTCATCGATACGCACCGGCTCGCAGTCGCTGCCCAGGTAGCGGGGTTCCAGCGGGTTGCCCTGCAGCGACTGACGGATCAGGTGGGCCGCGGCGGCGGCGGCGTCGTCTTCATGAATCCGGTTAGTGAAGGGCCCCGGTGAGGGCGGGTGAATCTTGCCCGACAGCACCGACTGCAGGAAACGGCGGCGGGTGGGGCCGTAGATCCCGCTGAAACGGATCACCGTCGACGGCCAGGGACTGTCGTGTACCAGGCGTTCGCCTTCCAGCAACCGCTGTCCGCTGAACTTCTCCGGTTCCGTGGGGCTGTCTTCGTCGACCCAGCCGTCGTCGTTCTGGTGGTAGACGCCGGTGCTGGAGACAAACAGCAGCCGGTTCAGCGTCTGGCCGCGCGTCCGCAGTGCCCGGATCAGGTTGCCCAGCCCGGTCACGAACGCGTCCCGGTAGCCGGCATCGTCGTACTGGTTGGGCGTCAGGCAGTAGACGACGGCATCGAGGTCGTCGGGCAACTGTTCCTCCAGAATATCCTCTTCGAGCAGATCGCCGGGCACCGGGATAATATCCCGCGTCAGGGTGTCTACATTGCGTTTGAGACCATAGACCACGGCGTCTGCGGCCAGGTTTACAGCGATGCGGCTGCCCAGGGCACCGCAACCGGCCACAAGAATACGTGGTTCACTGATTGCCATAGTCAATTTCAATCCCTATTCTGTTACTCATTAAAACGCTGTCCTGATCGAGAGCCCAGATTGTCCGGAGTATTCCATGACCCTGACCGAATTACGCTACATCGTCACCCTGGCGCGGGAAAAGCATTTCGGCCGAGCGGCTGAGCGCTGCCACGTCAGCCAGCCTACCCTGAGTGTCGCCGTTAAGAAACTGGAGGATGAACTCGGCGTGCCGCTGTTCGAGCGCAGCAAGAGCAGCATCCGCGTGACCGAGACCGGATCCCAGATCATCGAGCAGGCCCAGCGGGTTCTGGATCAGGTGGGCGTGATCCGCGACATGGCTCAAAACGGCAAGAACCAGCTCAATTCGCCGTTGAAAGTGGGAGCCATTTACACCATCGGCCCCTATCTCTTCCCGCACCTGCTGCCGGAACTGCGCCGCGCCGCGCCGGAGATGCCGCTGTTCATCGAGGAAGGCTACACCGGCGACCTGCGCAAGAAGCTGCGTCAGTCGGAGTTGGACGCCATCATCATCGCGCTGCCGTTCGAAGAGCCGGAAGTGGTGACTCTGCCGCTTTACGACGAACCGTTCGTGGTCCTGCTGCCGGCGGATCACCCGCTGACCCGCGAAGAGTCCCTGTCGCCGGAACAACTGGCCAAGGAACAGCTGCTGCTGCTGGGACCGGGTCACTGTTTCCGGGATCAGGTGCTGGAATCCTGCCCGCCGCTGGAAGACGCCATCGCCGCACGGGTTTCCGGCGCCGCGGCCAAGCCCTCCCTGGTGACCGAAGGCAGTTCCCTGGAAACCATCCGCCACATGGTGGCCTCCGGCCTGGGCGTGACCGTGCTGCCCATGTCCGCCGCCACGGCCATGGAGTACCGGGAAGACATCCTGGCGGTACGCCCGTTCAAGGCGCCGGTGCCTTTCCGCACCGTGGCCCTGGCCTGGCGTGTCACGTTCCCGCGGCCCAAGGCCATCGACGTGCTGTCGCTGGCCGCGAGCCAGTGCCGCGTGATCGAGAAGTCCGACAAGGCCCTGCCCGTCTCGGCGGCCTCTGCCTGAGCGGATGGCCTCGCTGGAAGACATCGGCGTCACGACCCTGAAAGGGGTTGGCGCCGCGCTGGCAGGGACGCTGGCGAAACTGGGCATCCACTCGCTGCAGGACCTGCTGTTCCACCTGCCGCACCGCTACGAGGACCGCTCCCGGGTATTGCCCATCGGCGGTCTGCACGTCGGTGACGTGGGCGTGGTCGAGGGCGAAGTGGTCAAGGTCGATATCGTCATGGGGCGTCGCCGCAGCATGCAGGTGACTCTCCGTGATGACTCCGGTTTCCTGGTGCTGCGCTTTTTCCACTTCAATGCCGCCCAGAAAAACCAGCTCAGCGAAGGAACACGGGTGCGCTGCTTCGGCGAAGTGCGCCCCGGTCGCGCCGGTTTCGAGTTCTACCACCCCGAATACCAGACCAACCCGCCCCCCATGCCGCCGCCGGACCAGGCCACGTTGACGCCGGTCTACCCGCTGACCGAAGGCATCCAGCAACCGCGTGTGCGCAGCCTGTGCCAGCAGGCCCTTAAGTATCTGGATCGTTATCCGGTGAGAGACTGGCTGCCCGAGTCCCTGCTGGCGGATTTCCAGTTGCCGGACATCAATACCGCTCTGCATCAGGTGCATGCACCACCGGTGGGAGCGCCGGTGCCGGAACTGATCGAGGGGCGCCACCCGGCCCAGCAGCGCCTGGTGATGGAAGAACTACTGGCCCACCAGCTCAGCCTGCTGCGGGTACGAGAGCAGATCCAGGCACGGGAAGCGCTGGCGTTGCTGCGCCAGGGGGATCTGGAAGAGCGTTTCCGCGACCAGTTGCCGTTCCAGCTCACACCGGCCCAGGAGCGCGTCCTGTCCGACGTGCGCCAGGACCTGAGCCAGCCGCTGCCGATGCTGCGCCTGGTGCAGGGGGATGTAGGCTCGGGCAAGACCGTGGTGGCCGCCATTGCGGCGCTGCAGGCGATCTCCGCCGGCGCCCAGGTGGCCCTGATGGCGCCCACCGAAATCCTCGCCGAGCAGCACTATCTGAACTTCCACGACTGGCTCGCGCCGCTGGGGCTGGAGCCGGTGTGGTTATCCGGCAAGGTCAAGGGCAAGGCGCGCCAGGCGGCGCTGGAGCGTGTGGCCACCGGCGAGGCACGGATCGTGATCGGCACCCACGCCCTGTTCCAGGGGGACGTTGCCTTCGAGCGTCTGGCGCTGGTGATCGTGGACGAGCAGCACCGTTTCGGCGTACACCAGCGACTGGCCCTGCGCGAGAAGGGCGCCGCCGGCCAGTTGGCGCCGCACCAGTTGATCATGACCGCCACCCCGATTCCCCGCACCCTGGCGATGAGCGCCTACGCCGACCTGGACACGTCGGTGATCGACGAATTGCCGCCGGGCCGCAAGCCCATCGAAACGATTGCCATCGCCGATGCCCGACGCGAGGAGGTCATCGAGCGAGTGCAAAATGCGTGTAAAGCCGGGCGTCAGGCTTACTGGGTGTGTACACTGATTGAAGAATCCGAGGCGCTGCAGTGCCAGGCGGCGGAAGTCACCGCCGGGGAACTGCGCGAGCGACTGCCCGGTCTGTCGATCGGCCTGGTGCACGGTCGTCTCAAGGCCAGGGAAAAAGCGGACATCATGCAGCGCTTCAAGGACGGCGAGCTGGACCTGCTGGTGGCCACCACGGTCATCGAGGTGGGGGTGGATGTCCCCAACGCGTCGTTGATCATCATCGAGAATCCGGAACGCCTGGGCCTGGCCCAGTTGCACCAGTTGCGCGGCCGGGTGGGGCGCGGGCACGAGGCGAGTTTCTGTGTGCTGATGTATCATCCGCCGCTGTCGAAGAACGGCAAGGCCCGCCTGCAGGTCCTGCGGGACAGTCAGGACGGCTTTGTCATCGCGGAGAAAGATCTGGAAATTCGCGGCCCCGGCGAGGTTCTGGGGACCCGCCAGACCGGCATGATGCAGTTCCGGCTGGCGGATTTCGAGCGGGACAAGGGCTGGATACCGATCATTCGGGAAGCGGCGCCGACGCTGATGGGCGACGCGAACCGGGTCGACGCCCTGATTCGCCGCTGGCTGGGGGAACGCATTCGTTACGGCGATGTCTGATCCGGTGTCCGTTCCCCGGCGTCAATCCGTTTACAGTTAGATCCATTTCGGGGGTAAGCATGGAACTGCCGATTGCAGTTCGGGATGCCCTGCAGGCTGCATCGCAAAGCCAGGGTACGCCACTGTTCGAAATTGTCGAGGCGGAGGCTCAGGACCAGGCCCTGCGCATGGTCCCGCTGGAAGACCACCAAGGTAAGTTGCAGGTGATCTGCCGACGCCAGGACCTGCTCGACATCAATCGCCTGAACACCAAACTGGGGCGGGATCTGCGGATCATCAGCCGCCAGGAACTGCATCGCATCCGCGAGCGCCTCAATGTCCAGCTGCTGCCGGCGCTGCCGTCCCTGACCGGTTGGCCCACCCTGGTGGACGAGGCGGTGGACGGGCTGGAGGTGGTGACCCTGGCCTACGCCGAGGGCGGCCCGCGAATCCAGCTGCCCATCGCCGCGTTCCGGCAGATGACGGCCGGGGCTGGACGTCTGTCGGTGACCACACCCGCCTCGGCGATCCAGGTGAACCTGTCCGATCCCCAGAATGACCGCGCGCAGCTGCACAGTGCCATCGAGCGCTTCACCAACCTGCGGGTGCGCCAGCGCCTGGACGACACACTGGAACTGCCGCCTCTGCCGGAAACGGCTCAGCGCATCATCCATCTGCGGGTCAATCCCAACGCGGTGATGAATGACCTGGTGGATGTTGTCGAGAGCGATCCCAGCCTGGCCGCGCAGGTGGTGAGCTGGGCGTCGTCCTCGTTCTACGCCGCCGCCGGTGAGGTGCGGTCGGTGCACGACGCCATCTCCCGGGTACTGGGTTTCGAGCTGGTGATGAACCTGGCGATGGGCTTGTCCCTGGGCAAGGCGCTCAAGCCGCCGGAGGACGAGCCCGACGGCTACATCGGCTACTGGCAGCAGGCCATCTGGCAGGCCCAGGCCGCCGGCGTGCTGGCCGCGATGATGCGCCGTGGCGAGCGGCCCTCGTTTGGTCTGGCTTATCTTGCCGGTTTGCTGCACAACTTCGGCTACCTGCTGCTCAACCAGGTGTTTCCGCCCCATTTCCGCGCCGTGTGCCGTAATGTGGAAGCCAACGGTCATCTGGATTCGTCGCTGATCGAGCATCACATCCTGGGGCTGAGCCGGGAGCAGATTGGCGCCCAGTTGATGGAAAACTGGGAAATGCCCGACGAAGTCGTGGTGGCCATCCGCCACCAGAAGAATCCGGGGTATGACGGCCCCAATGCCACGTACGCGTCGATCCTGAGCCTGGGGCGCCACCTGCTCATCGAGCGTGGTGTCGGGCTCGGTGCACCGTCCGCGCTGGCCCCATCCATCTACGACGAACTGGGCCTGGACCCGGAAGCGGTTGCCGAGCAGATGGATGCGCTGGTGGAAGACCGCGACAGTATCCTCGCCATGGCCGGCATGATGCAGTCGTGACGGTCGCCCCGGCCCCGTCCGCGGGACCGGGATGCCTTTCTTTTTCGCGCTGATCCGCGATGCACCGTCTTTTCTCCCTTTTGTGGCCGTTTGTCCTGCCTGTTGCTTTATCCGCCTGCCAATTCGATTTCCCTGGTCTACAGTGAAAGTAAAGGAGAACCGATCGGATGCCGGCGTTCAGCCGCGCCGGCCGGTGTGCGGGAGGTTGCTGATGGACACGTTGATCTTCAACTCCAGCAGTATCTTTCATCTGTATCAGCTCGAGTCGCAGTTCCGTCACCGGGGCGGGCGGCATTTCCACCTGGCCGACGCCGATGAGCGACTTGAGCTGCTGCGGCAATGCTCGGCCTCACGGGACCCGGTGGTACAACGCTTTTTCCACGAGTTCTGGGAGCGCCTGGAGCCGGAGCAGATCCGGGCACTCCACGACGAAGGGGTGGTCGCCGAACCGGCTCTGGAGGACGGCGATACGCCGGATCCCCGTTCCGTTACCTGAATTCAGTCAGCGGTTTCAGGATCGCTTACGGCAGGAATCTCCCTGGCCTGCATTCGGGGAGGGTGTTGCGGAGTGCCTGAGGGCTCTGTGGGTCGTGTTTATGGACGCGATCGACAGGGAGGCACTCCGGTGGTTACTCAGGTTGATCTGCATCTGCGGGTGATTTGCCGGCCGGAATGGCCGGCTTTTTTGTGGCCGCCCGGTCAATCGTCGAACCGGTGATAGCGAATCGCGGTGGCGGCCCGGCGGATGGCGTCGGCGTGCCTGGTTTCCAGTTCGAAGCGCTGTTCGTCCATCTTGCGAATAAAGTGAGCGGAGGTGTCCTGGCGCGCCTGGTGAGTGGGCATGTGCTGCAGGGCATCGTGCATTTCCTGGAATATCCGGTAGGGAGCTTCGTCCAGAAGCTCCGGGGCCAGGTGATCCAGTAACCCCTTGATACGCAGGCAGGCTTCGGAGTATTCCACCTGATCCTGCTCCACCGACATGGCCAGCACCCGCACGCTTTCAACCATTTGCTCCCGGCGCGTGTTGTGGAACGCCTCGGCGCGGGCGGCCTGGCGTTCCTGCTGCCGCATCAGGCGGGTGCGCTGCCAGATAAACCGGGCCAGCAGGGCGATGACGAGCAGCCCGGCAATAATCAGCACCCATTGAATCCACTGCGGCATGTTTTCCTCCTGCGTTTGCGATGGCGTCAGGCCCGTCGGCGTTGTTCGTTGGCATGGCGCGTGACCGTCACCGCCTGCCCGTTGAGCACCGAGGTGCCGCTGACCGGGTCCACCTGGTTGTCACGGATCACGTCGTTAATGCTCGCGCCGGCGTGGGCCTGGGCAACCCGCTGTGTGGTACCGGCGCGGGTGTGGCCCCAGCCATGGGGCACCGAGACCACACCGGGCATGACATCTTCGGTGATCTCGACCGGCAGCACAATGCGTCCGGCCTCCGAAGTCACCTCCGCCTGGTCGCCGTTGGCCAGTCCTGCCAGCGACGCGTCCCGGGGGTGAATCATCAGGGTGCAGCGCTCCGGGCCTTTGACCAGACGCTGGCTGTTGTGCATCCAGGAATTGTTGCTGCGCAGGTGGCGCCGACCGATCAGCTGCAGGTGACCACCGACCGGCTCCGACAGGCGTTGGTAGAGGCGGGGCAGATCTTCCAGGTAGCGTCGCGGTGCCAGGTGGACCTGGCGATCCCGGGTGTAGAGCCGGTCGGGCAGGCTCGGCCGTAACGGCCCCAGGTCAAGGCCGTGGGGCTGGTCGCGCAGTGCGGCCAGGGATAATCCCTTGGGCAGATCCTGCCAGCGTCGATCCAACGGGCTCAAACCGGTCAGGTGCTTGAGGGGGTGGCGTTCAGGCAGGACGGCCTCGATCAGGTCCACTGCCGGCTGCAACAAGGGTTGCAGGCGTCCCACCGGTTGACCGTAGGGGCCGGTGCGCAGGGCCAGATCCAGCAAACCGTCCGGCCCGATCCGCTTGAAAGCGCGCCAGCCCAGTTCCCGGCGCAGACCCAGCGAGCCACCGCGTTTCAGCCGTTCCAGGCGATGGGCCAGTTCCAGCATGATCTGCCAGTCGTGACGGGCATCGTCGTCGGGCTGGAACAGGGGCTCGCTGTACTTGGCCACATTGCGCACCGCGAGCATGTTGAAGATCACATCGTAATGACTGCGCTCCAGGGCGCTGGTGGGCGGCAGGATGATGTCGGCGTGGCGGGTGGTTTCATTGAGGTAGTAGTCGATGGAGACCATGAAGTCGAGCTGGGCCAGACCCTCGTCCAGCCGCTGACCGCCGGGGCTGGACAGGACCGGATTCCCGGCGATGGTCACGAAAGCGCGGATGCGGCCGTTGCCCGGCGTCAGCATTTCTTCGGCCATGGTGCTGGCAGGGTATTCGCCGCCGAACTCCGGCAACCCGCGCACGCGGCTGGTGCGTCGTCCCACATGGCCGCGCTGGCCGGAGAGGGCGCCCAGGGTCACCAGATCCACCGCCGGCTGGGTGAACATCAGGCCGCCGGTGGCGTCGAGCTTGCCGGTCAGGATGTTGAGCAGGTAGATGAGCCAGGTGGCCAGGCCGCCGAAGGATTGGGTACTGGTGCCGATGCGGCCGTAGAGCACGGCTCGCTGGGTTGTGGCCAGCCGGTGCGCCAGGTCGCGGATGATCACCGGCTCGATACCGGTCTGCTGGGCCACGGCTTCCGGGCTATAGGGCAGGCACGCCAGGCGCACCAGTTCCAGGTCGCGGGTCCAGTGCTGGGCGGCACCGAGATCCACCCGGTTCTCCGCGAACAGCACGTTGACCATGGCCATCAGCAGCAGGGCGTCGCTGCCGGGGCGGATGAAGTGAAAGGCGTCCGCCTGGCGCGCCGTTTCCGTCCGGCGTGGATCGATCACCACCAATTCGCCGCCACGGGCCTTGAGTGCCTTGAGCCGGCCCTTGAGATCCGGTACCGACATCAGGCTGCCGTTGGAGGCCAGGGGGTTGGCGCCGATGCAGATGAGCAGCTCGGTGTGGTCGATGTCGGGAATCGGGAACAGCAACTGGTGGCCGAACATTTCCAGATTGGCCAGCATGTGGGGCAACTGGTCGTTGGAGGTGGCGGAAAAACGGTTCTGGGTGCCCAGCGCGCGCAGGAACGGCAGGTTGGCCACCAGGGCGCCGTGGTTGTGGACGTTGGGGTTGCCCAGGTAGACACCGACGGCGTTGCGGCCGTGTTCCGTGCGGACCTGGTGCAGACGACGGGCGACCAGGTCGAGGGCGCTGTCCCAGTCCAGTTCCTTCCAGCCCTCGGCGGTGCGTTGCAGGGGCCGGGTCAGGCGATCCGGATCGTTGTGGATATCCTTGAGCGCCACCGCCTTGGGACAGATGTGGCCGTGACTGAACGGGTCGTCCCGGTCGCCACGAACCGAGGCGATGTGCCCGTCCCGCATCTCGATGGCCACGCCGCACATGGCTTCGCACAGGTGGCAGGTCCGGTAATGGATACCGTTTTCCATGGTCTCTCTCCGGTTTTGTTATTGGTGGTGTGGTGCCGGTTATTCGAGTTTTGTCAGGAAACCAGATTAGCAGCATCTGACGAAGGAGGGGGACTGGCAAGCACGCTCGATGCTACGGGGGCTTCCGGTTGCGAGTTGTCCGAAACAAAAAAGGCCAGCCCGGAGGCTGGCCTAACAGGGCGAAACAATCGTTCAGCCTTCTTCCGGAATCTCCTTGATTGGGTTGGAGATGAAGTTGAGGTAGACGCCTTGTTCCGGAATCTTCAGAGGAATTTTGACCGCTTGCCCAGAGCCTTCGCCCAGGTCCTCGCAGGCTCCGAAGCTACCCGTGAAGATTCCACCCAAACAGCTGACGAAGCCCAGGAATCCCGATGTTGTATCGTTCGAGCCAGCGACGGCGACGTTAATTTCCGGAACATTGTTGTTGTACTGTGCGATTTGCATGCGTCCATCATCAAAGAAGGTGATGGGACCGTCCAGCTCAAGGGTAAATGGATAGCTGAACAGGTTATGCGACAGCAATTCGCCCAGCGGCAAAGTGAGGTTTGGCGCATCCAGCGTCAGCCGCGCGCTCGTTTCGAACGTTGGCCGACCGTCAGTCCCTTCATAAATAACGCCTTCCACCAAGCCCATTGGATTGCCGTCGGCCGCTGCTCCGTACCGCATTCTCAGGATCTGCGGGCCGGTGTTCTGCTCCCCAAAGGTGTCGAGGTAAACCCGTGCTGGCGTTGTGACCAGCAATGTGGGATACAGCAACACGCGTACGGCCGTGTTCTCGCCCGTCATCGGGTTTTCCGCCGGACCAATGACTTCTGTATTCAGGCCATAGGTCTGGTAGATGAACTTGTTCTCCGGGCAGTCTTCAGCCGCATTCTGGTCACAACCTACCCGCGCATTCCCGTCACTGGTCGTCCCCAGAATGGACGCGTTGCCGTTCATAAGCAGCTTGGCCGCGTTGGCGGAAGGTTTGAAACCGTCGTTACCGGCTTCGTGATTGAATGGTTCCAGGCAGTTCGTTTCGCCGGGAGACGCACAGTCCACGATGTAGTTCGAATTGGTGTCTCGAATGGGAAGGTTTCTCAGTGGTGTAAACACCGACTCAAGCGCAGGTCCGCCACGGAAGTAAATATCAAGGTTGGGGCCGCCGGTATCTTCGCTGTCCACGAGGATGTCCGTTTGCAGAGCCAGGCCATTCTCGCCGCATATGAAGCCGGGCGCTGAACCTGAACAAACGCCATCCTGGACGGATTTCATCCTATAGCGGTACAACGCGTCCTCCTCCCACGGCTGGTCGGGATAGAAACGGATACGTTGATTATTCAGCTCCAACCGGCCATTGACGTTCCCCAGACTGGATCCCGAAGCATCAACCTTCTGCACTTCGAACGTTTCGTTCAGCCGGATAGAGTCCAGTTCCATGGATTGTGAGAACACGACAACGATCGGTCGGTCGGCCGGCATCGAAGTCACTGGAAGCTCATCGACCGGCTGGCCATCGGGGCGCGGAACGTCTGTTTCGGAAGGCTTGTCGATGCAGTAGCCATGCGAGTTGTTTGCCAGGTCCAGGTCCCGTGTGACACACGGATAGCCGGGGTACGTCGTGAGCGCAATTGGCGAACGCTCTGTGACCGTCGTGGAGTCATCATCCAGAGCCGGCAATGCAAAATTCAGCGTCTCACTCGTTGCCCCATTGCCGGCAATATCCGTCAGCGAACTGTTGATGTTCAGCGAGTAGTCCACCCCGTGCTTGAGGCCGCCTTCCGGATTGACCACCACCACAGTGCCGTCGAGCCTGGTCCGCAGGTTGGTCACTTCCGTGCCGCCCTCGAACAGGGTGACGCCGTTGGCCACTGAATCCGCGTCCAGCGGTTCGTCGAAGTTCAGCACCACCGGGTCGCCCGGGCGCTGCATGGACTGGCGGGTGGCCGGAATCGCGTCCTCGGGGCCGGGCATCCAGCTCACCAGTTGCGGCCCGGTCTGATCGATGGGGCGCTCCGGGGCGATGTCCTGCTCGGAGGTGTCCGCCTCGATGCGGAAGGCGATGGTGGAGTCGGTGAACTCCTGCCCCAGCAGGTTGGGCTCGACCATGCCGATGGCGTCGATGGTGAGGATGCCGTCCTCGACGATGGCAACGCCGCTCAGTTCCACCCGCAGCAGGTCCTGGGATAGCGAGGCGTTGGGCTGCGCCTCCTCGGTGTTCATGGACACGTCCATCCACAGGCGCACGTGACGCGGCGCTTCGACCGAGTCGCTGTAGGGATTGGGATAGAGGTAGCCCATGGCGTCGGACAGCATGGTGACCTTGATGGTGCCGGTTTGCTGTAACTGGCCGGTGGCCGCGTCGAGTACCGGAACGCTGCCGTTGACCTTAACGTCCAGGCTGGTGCTCTCCAGGATGGTGCCCTTGGGCACCCGCAGCGGGACCGGGGTATCCCCCGGGAAACTCGGGGCGTAGCCCAGTTCGGCGTAAAGCGCGCCGGTCTGCTGGGAGGGGCCGGCCGTGCCCTGCAGCACGGAGTTGAGGGTGACCGCGTTGACATACTGGCCGTTGAGGATCGACTGCTGGCTGAAACCGGAATCGACGATTTCCTGATACAGCACTTCGGTCGGCCCTGTTTCCTGGGGCTGGAAGGTTTCTTCGTAGTTCAGGGTATTGCCTTTTCGATCCATCACCCCGTTAAGGCTGAGGGTGTAGGTCTGCGCGGGATCCAACTGGTCGTCGGCGCCGCCGCAGTCGTGGGGATCGTCGGTGGTGCAGGGGTCCACCGTCAGCTTGTTGCCCTTGACCAGCAGCGTGGCTGGAACCAGCGAGCCCTCGCCGTCGAGCAACGACACGGTGGTGCCGTAGACCGCCGAATCCGGGTGGATCGGGTGGCTGGTGCGCAGGCGCACGGTGGAGAAATCCATGAAGCGGAAGGTGTCGCCGTCCGGCAGGCTGTCGAGGACGGTGAAATCGTCGCTGAGGTTGGCCAGTGCCGCCACCTCCGTCAGACCGCCGCGGGTAACGAACTGGATACCCGCCTCGCCCGTCGCATTGGGCGTAGCGATGGTGCGATTGCCGGCGGCGTCGAGGTTTTCCGTAAAGCTGACGGTGTAGTCGGTGCCTGGCGCCAGCGCCTCGTCCGGCGTCAGCACCAGGCTGTTGCCGCCGTCCACTTCGCTGACGCTGTAACCGATGCCGGCGTCGCTGCCGCTGGGCGCGATGCGGACCTTGCCCGCCACATCCTCGTCGGTGATGGGGTTGGAAAAGCGCAACACGATATCGGCTTCGGTGGATATGCTGGCCTGGCCGTCCGCCGGGTAGGAGTAGATCACCGAGCCAGGTGTCTTGGGCTCGTCCGTGCTCTGCTCCTCACCGCCACAGGCGGCGAGAAGCAGGGCGGGTGTCAGTGCCAGGATCTTGATTTTGTTGTTGGTCATGGCGTTTTCTCCGGGGTTCAGAACTTGAACGTGACAGAGCCGCTGATCACGTCGACATCGCCGTCGGTGGTCACCGTCTCGCCGGTGCGTGCCCCGGCGGCCGTGTTGTCGGTTTCGAAGTCGCGCTCTTCAAGCATCTGGTGCTGGTAGGCGATGTCGAAGCGAATCGGGTAGGTGAACAGTCGTGTCCGGGTGTACTCGGCGCTCAGGCCGATGCCGAAGATGTACTTGTCGTTGTCGAAGTAATTGACGTCCTGGGTGCTGTTGCTCTTCAGCGCGGACTCCTGGTAGGCCGCGCCCAGGGTCAGGCCGAAATGCTCGGCGAACTTGAACTCGGCGCCGATGCGCGGGATCAGGATGTCGTCGAATTTGGCGTTGGCCTGGTCCTTGATGGTGTCGTTCTCGAACTCGTCCTCCAGGTCCGACCAGTTCTGCTGCTCCAGGGTCACACCCACGCGCCAGCTGTCGGTGCTGTACTGCACGCCGACGGCGTAGATCGACGGCTGGTAGGAGTCGTAGGTCAGTACCGAGAACACCAGCGGCGCGCTTTCGGGAATCAGCCCCGGGATAACGGTCCGGGCGTCAACGGTGGTGTTGGTGTTGGAGCTGCTCCGGTAGGCGAACGAGGTATCCCAGCCGTCGAGCCAGCAGTCGCTGTCCGGGCAGACGGTCTCGCCCCAGTCGATATTGGTGCTCAGGATCGAGCGCAGGGAGGGCTCAGCGTTGACCGACAGGGATTCGTACTCGGTGTTGCCCGCCAGATCCGTGGTGGTGGACAGCTCGGCGGTGGAGTGCAGCGTAATACGGAACGAGGCGCCCACATCGATCCCGCGCCAGGCGGTGGTGGCGCCGCCGATGTTCAGGAACAACGGCTGGCGGCCGTATTCCAGGAACTGGCCATCCTCGGAGGTGGTGGATTCGAACGCCAGCATCTCCTTGCCATACTTTTCCACACCGGCGATGAAGCCCAGGTAGATCGGGTGATCGAAACGGGTCAGGGACGACAGGTTGGTCTTCATGCCGATGAGCACGTGCTGGCTTTCCTGGTCCGACAGGATGTCGCCGTCGCGGGCCGGTGACGAGGCCCGCAGTTCCGGCTCGGCGTGGAGCAGGCCGGTGGTCAGCTCGCCGCGCGGGTCCTTGGCCAGGTAGGCCGGGTTGTAGTAGGTCGCCGACACCTGGGAGTTGAACATCGACAGGGCCTGGGCCGAGGCAATGTCCGCCGGAAACAGACCGTAGGTGGTGCCGATGTTGCCCATGCTGGCGTGAGCACCGGTGGACAGGCCGGCGAGGGTCAGGGCGATGGCCGGGGTGAGTCGACCGCGGGAACGTAATGCCGAGGATGCCTGAAGGGGCGACATAGTCATCTGGATACTCCGTTATTGTGTTCTTGTCTGTTTTTATCCCGGGATACGGGGCCAGGTTGGCTGGCGATGCATCCGGCTTGGGGGTACGCCTAATGAGACATTTGTACATTTGTTGTTTTGTAACGATCTTAGGACGTCACGGCGCTCAGGTGTTTGGCCTGAGTGACAGCCCGGTCAGTCCGTCTAGTCATATGAGGCCGCGAAGCGGCGGCACGGCACCCGATACCGATGGGGAAGCCGACGCTAAGTGGTTGTATATCAAAAAGTTGAAACCAAATTCAGTTTTTGGTCAAGAGTCGCGGTGAGAGACGGGAAGGCAACATTACTGTGCGTTGGCTTTTGGTTTCATTGTGACGTCCGTCACAAAGAGGTGGCGTATCGCGTCATTTGAGCCACGTTGACAGGCATCGTGAGGCTTGAGAATAATAGACCGGTCGTCTATTTCAGGTCGGTGAATACCCGCGCGCGACCGCCGGCCGAGATCCGTTCATTCATCCCAATAACGGGAGCCGCTCCATGATCGACCTTTACTACTGGACCACGCCCAACGGCCACAAGATCACCATTTTCCTTGAAGAGGCGGGGCTGGATTACACCATCCATCCCATTCACATCGGCCAGGGAGATCAGTTTGCCGAAGACTTCCTGAAAATTTCGCCCAACAACAAGATCCCCGCCATCGTCGACCAGACTCCGGCGGACGGCGGTGGGCCGCTACCCCTGTTCGAGTCCGGCGCCATCCTTGAATACCTGGCGGACAAGACCGGCCAGTTCCTGTCGAACGACCTGCGCAAGCGCTGGGAAACCCTGCAGTGGCTGTACTGGCAGATGGGTGGTTTCGGGCCGATGCTGGGTCAGAATCATCACTTCGCCCAATACGCGCCGGAGAAGCTCGACTACGCCATCGACCGTTACGTGAAGGAGAGCGAGCGTCTCTACGGCGTGCTGGACGACCTGCTGGCGGACCGGGACTTCATGGCCGGCGACTATTCCATCGCCGACATGGCGACTTTCCCCTGGGCCAAGGGCTGGGAGAAGCAGCGCCAGGACATCGACAGCCTGCCCAACGTCAAGCGCTGGCTGGAGCGCATCGAATCCCGCCCGGCGGTGCAGCGGGCGTATGCCCGGGCCGATGAGATCAGCCGCGAAGCCACCGTGAACGAGAACAGCGCCGCCGTGCTGTTCGGGCAGGGGCGTCGTAAAAAGGCTTGATGGCCCGCCCCAGCAACGGCGCCCTGTCCGGGGCGCCGCCTTTCTTCTCTCCTCTTCTTTTCTCTTCTCTACCGCTCTGACCTGACAGCCGAACCCATGCCATCCGGCATCACCGCGGTGGCCGGTCGTTGCCTTTATCCCCGTTCCTGGTGTTTTTTCGTCAGCCATGGCCGATGGCCGTCCGTCACTGAGGTCGGGAATCGGTTATTGATTGAACGTCCGTGTTTATATAAAGTGAACGGATACACAATAATTACAAATGGTGGTTCTCATGCTTGCTCGCGCACTCACCGGCTCCAACCTGTTCGACCAGGCCCATCCCGAAGACGTGTCCGCGTTCGTCAACGCGCACATCGGTCAGCACCGTTTGGATATCCGGGGCCGGGGCCACGCCCGATCCAGCCTTAGCTACCGGGATTTCGCGGGCCTGGGGCTGTCCCTGGTGTGCTATGGCAACGAGGTGCGGGTGTATTCCCCGGAGCTGGAGGCGATCTACCACTTCCAGGTGATTACCCGGGGCACCTGCTACTGGCGGCTGGGGGACGAACGTCTGGTGCTGGAGAGAGGCCAGGCGATGATGATCAACCCCTGTGAGCCCATCGACCTGACCTACTCCGAGGACTGCGAAAAGCTGATCGTGAAGCTGCCGGAGGTGGAGATCCGTCAGGCGGCGGCCAACATGGTCGGCCAGCAGCCGGCGCGCGGCGTCAGTTTCCTGAGCCGGCCCATGGACCTGCGCACCTGCCCGGGCTTCGTCAAGCTACTGGAAGCGGTGTTTGCCGACCTGGAGGAGGACGCCGGCGAACTGCTTCCCCTGTGCGGACCCTACCGCGACATCATCCTGCGCAAGCTGATCCACGTCTTTCCCAACTCGGCGGTGGAGGCGGGGCGTCAGCCGTGCGCGTCACCGGCGCTGGACCGCATGCTGGGGTATATCCAGCAGCACCTGAAAGAAGGGGTGAGCATCGATGAACTGTCGGCCGTATCCAATCTCAGCGCCCGGTCCATCTACAACCTGTTCGCCAGGCACTTTTCCACCACGCCCAAGTGCTACATCAAGCAACTGCGCCTGCAGCGGCTGCGCGACGACCTCCAGTACGGCCGGGTACGCAATGTGACCGAAGCGGCGCTGGATTACGGGTTTGCGCACCTGGGGCGTTTCTCCTCGGAATACCGCAAGGCGTTCGGTGAACTGCCCTCGGAGACCCGCCGCCTGGTGCAGTGATCAGGCGGGAACCGTGTCCGGGGCCTTCTGCTGCCCACACACCTGGCGGGTGACCCGGTCGGCACACTCACGTAATTGCCGGAACAGCGCCGAGCCTTCGCTGACGTCGGTGTCCTGCTCCAGGCCCAGCAGGGTCATGACCGTGACGATGCCGCCGTTGAGATCGAACACCGGCATGCTCAGCACGTTGATTTCTGGCAGGTAGTCGCCGAAGAAGGCGCAGTAGCCGTCTTGCCGGATGCGCTCCAGGTGCGGGCTCAGTTCCTCCCGACTCAATGGTTTGCCGTGGTGCCGGGGCAGGTTGCGGGTCTGTTTGTAGAAGGCATCGATGATCGCGCGGCGGCGTTCCAGCGGCAGGTGAGCCAGGTAGATGCGGCCGGCGGCGGAGTTGAGCGGTGACAGCTCGGCCCCCAGGCGCACGTTCACAGAAATCGGCTGGCTGGAGTCGAGCCACTTGATGACCAGCGGACCGGAGCCGTTCCAGACCGTAATCGAAACGGTCTTGTCGGTCTCCTCGTTGAGCCGGTCCAGCGCCGCGTAGGAGAGCTGGATCGGATTGATCCGGCGCAGCGCGGCGATACCCAGGGTCAGGCTGGCGTTGCCCAGGGTGTACTGGGCCTGGTTGATCTGGTTGATGTAGTCCTCGCGCAGCAGGCTGACGAGGTACTTGTGGGCGCGGCTGGGGGACAGGTCCAGCGCGCCGGACAGTTCCTTGAGCGTCGGCGGTCGTGGTGCCGCGGCGATGTAATTGAGAATATGGAGCCCGATCTCCAGGGAACCGATGCCCTGGCGCTTGGGGGTCTCGTCTGCCATGTGTTCCGCCCTTTTCCTGTCTGTGTCTGTCCGGGTCGTCCTGACGGCTGCTGTGCCGGGCGTGCGAATGCCGGGAAGACGGGCGGCATTCGCACGACACGGGGCCGGAACCCTGGGGCTGGTCAGAAGCGGTACTTGGCCATGACTTCGACCTGCTGGCCTTCGGGAATCAGCCCACCGAAGGGCAGATTATACTTGCGCCATTCGGCGCCGACTTCCAGTTCCGGCAGGATATTATGCACGACGTTGACCCGTTGGCCTTCGTACCGGGTGTCGGCGTCATCGTCCACATCCGTACGGGTGTAGGCAATGTTGGCGCGCCATTGATCGTTGAACACGTACTGGAAACCCGCGTTGAAACCCATCTGGGTGACCAGGTCGTCGTTTTCCACATCCACCGGGGCGCCACCCACGCCGACGCCAGTGAACACGCCCAGACCATCGCCGTAGTGGGCGTTGAGGTTGAGGCGGTGGCGGCCGATCATGATTTTCGAGCCAATGGCGGCGCCCACGCCGTAATCCTCGTTTTCCGCTTCCCGGCCGCTGACGGTGAAAATCACCTGGCTGCCGTTGCTGAACGGCTGGGTGTAGTTGACCGCCAGGTCGGGGGTATCGGCGTCGTCGAAGACCGGATCCTGGGCGGAGAAACGGAAGCCGTGTGTCTCGTAGCTGGCCAGCGGCGCGCGGAAGTTCAGCCCGCCCAGGGTACCGCGCGGGCCGGCGAAGAAGTCAAAGTAGTCGGTGTAGGACACCGCCCACCACTGCCCGGTCCAGGTCTGACCGACGGTGGTGTCGTCGATGCGGATGAAGGCATGGCGCAGACGCCAGTCGGGATCGTCCCCGGTGGGAGTGCCACCGTAGAAATCCCCTTCGATGAAGCCGACGATGGTGTGGCCGTTCTTGTTGGTCACGGTCTTGAAGTTGAAGCGGGTCTGGTTGGCGCGACCATAGAAGTGGGAGTCTTCGCCTTCCGGGTCTTCGAAGATGCCCTCGGCCTTGATGTAGCCGCCGAAGCTGAGGTCGGTGCCCTTGAAGGTGCCGAGGTCGATGGCGTGGGCGGGGGTGGTCCCGGCCGCCGTTGCGACGGCCAGAGCCAGCAGGGAATTGCGATAGTTCATGTACCTTCTCCTTGTTGTTAGGCACTTGAACTATCGGGGATTCAGCGGGCCTCCAATATCCGGTAAATGAACATCGTTATCCGTATTCTGTACACCTTCCGGAGCGGCGGATTGGGGTCAGACGCTCAGGGCGGTTTCGACTTTTTCCAGGTTGTCGTCCAGCTCCCGCGAGCCGCCGTCGAAGTGGACCCGTCCCTTGACGATCACCACGTGCCGGTCGCACAGCTTCTTCAGCGCCTTGATGTTCTTGTCCACCACCAGGGTCGAGATGCCGGACTCGCGCACCGTGGCGATCACGTTCCAGATGTCCTGGCGAATCAGCGGCGCCAGCCCTTCGGTGGCTTCGTCCAGGATCATCAGCCGGGGATTGGTGACCAGCGCCCGGCCGATGGCCAGCATCTGCTGCTCGCCGCCGGACAGTTCGGTGCCCAGATTGGACAGGCGTTCCTGCAGCCGCGGGAAGGTCTCCATCACGCGCTCGTAGTCCCAGCCGCTCTGGCCATCGCTGCCGGCGCGGGCGGCCATTTGCAGGTGTTCCTTCACCGTGAGGTTGTGGAACATGCCGCGCCCCTCGGGCACGTAGGCGATGTCCCGGCGCATGCGCTTCCAGGTGGGCAGTCGGCTGATGTCCTCGCCGTCGAAGAACACCTGGCCCGAGCGCGGCGGCACAATCCCCAGGATCGACTTCAGCGTGGTGGTCTTGCCCATGCCGTTGCGCCCCATCAGGCTCATGGACTGTCCCTGGCCGAGCCGGAACGACAGGTCGTGCAGGATATGGCTTCGTCCATACAGGGTGTTGAGGTTCGTCACCTCCAGCAGATTCCGGCTCATGCGGCGGCCTCCTCGTCTTCGTCGTCGGCACCCAGATACGCGGCGCGCACCCGCGGATCGTTGCGCACCTGGTCCACGCTGCCGGTGATCAGATGGGTGCCGTTGTCCAGCACCGTCAACTGGTCGGACAGCTCGAAGATGGCGTCCATGTCGTGTTCCACCAGCACGATGCAGTAGCGTTCCTTGAGTTCTTTGAGCAGGGCGATGATGCGCTGGGATTCCTCGTGGCCCATGCCCGCCATGGGTTCGTCCAGCAGCAGGATGCAGGGCGCGGTAGCCAGCACCATGGCGATCTCCAGCTGGCGCTGCTCGCCGTAGGAAATCTCCGCCGCCACGGTATCGCGCCGACTCTCCAGGCCCACCTGCGCCAGGGCCTGCTCCGCGGCCTGGGCCACCATGCGATTGCTGTGGCGCGAGGCGAACAGGTTGAAGTTGCCACCGAAACGCCGCTGGGCGGCGATGGCGCAGTTTTCCAGACAGGTGACATCGGGATAGATGTTGGTCTTCTGGAAGCTCCGGCCGATGCCGCGCCGCACGAAACGCCAGGGTTTCATGCGGTCGATGCGCTGACCCTGATGGAAGATGCAGCCGCTGGTGGGGGGCAACGTGCCGCACAGCATGTTCAGCAGGGTGCTCTTGCCCGCGCCGTTGGGGCCCACCACCCCGTGTAGCTGGCGGTCGTGGAAGGTCAGCGACAGGTTGTTGAGCGCCTTGATGCCGCCCCAGTGTTTGCACAGGGCTTCGGTTTCCAGGATGGCGTCTTGGTTCATTGTTTTTTCTCCAGCAGCTTTTCCAGGTAACCGGCGATGCCGTGCCGCAGTACCAGCACCATCAGGATGATGGCGCCGCCCATCAGCAGCAGCCAGTCCTGGGTGAGGTGTTCGAACAGGAACTGCAGGCCCTCGTAGGTGAACGTACCGAGAATCGCGCCGTAAAGGCTCCCCAGCCCGCCCAGGATCGACATCACCAGCGCCGTGCCGGACATCTCCCAGGTCAGGAAGGATGGATTGACGAAACCGTATTGCAGCGCGAACAGGAAGCCGGCGTAGGCCCCCAGCGTGCTGCCGATGACGTAGCAGATCAGCCGGTAGACGAACGTGTTGTAGCCCAGGGCTTCGGTGCGCTGGGCGTTGTGCTTGGTGGCCTCGACAATGCGGCCGAAGCGCGAACGCAGGATCAGCTTGAAAAACAGCAGGGTGTTGAGCAGCGAGAGCAGCGCCAGGTAGTAGAAGTGGACCCCGTTATCCAGGTTGAAAAAGTTCAGTCCGAAGAGGTGGGTGTCCGGTTTCATGAAGATGAACACGCCGTCGTCGCCGCCGTAATCCAGCGAGTCGAAGAAGTAGTAATAGGCCATCTGGGAAATGGCCAGGGTGATCATGATGAAGTAGATGCCGGAGGTGCGCAGCACCACGGTCCCCACCACCAGTGCGATCAGCGCCGACAGACCGCAGATGTAGACGGTGTAGAGCCAGAAGTTCACGGCCTCGTACTCCGGCGCCAGAATCACGAACAGGTAGCCGCCCAGCCCGTAGAACAGGGCGTGGCCCAGGGTGATCAGACCCACTCGGCCGACCAGGAAATCCAGCGACATCACGAAGATCGACAGGATCACGATGGTGGTGAGTTTGCCGACGAAGAAGGCGTTGCCCTCCAGGAACAGCGGTAACAACAGGGCCAGGATGAAGAAGACCGGGATGACGATGCGCTCGGTGCGCTTTTCGAAAATCATGCGTAGCTCCCGTTAATGGCTGAACAGGCCCTGGGGCTTCACCAGCAACACCAGGATCATAAAGATGTAGATGATCATGTTGGACAGACCGGGCATCAGCACCGCCGCGAAGGTGCTGATCAGGCCCACCAGCAGGGCGCCGACGAAGGCGCCGCGGATCGAGCCCATGCCGCCGACGACCACCACCACGAAGCAGGTGATCAGCACGCTCTCGCCCATGCCTGGCACGATCGAGCGGATGGGCGCGGCGATGATCCCCGAGACCGCCGCCAGCATGACGCCGATGGCGAACACGATGGTGTACAGGCTCTTGATGTTGACCCCCAGCGCCTCGACCATTTCGCGGTTGGACTCGCCGGCGCGGATCAGCATGCCCAGTCGGGTACGGCTGACCATGAAGTAGAGTGCCGCGGCGATGGCAATGCACAGCACCGCCGCGAAGATGCGGTAGACCGGGTAGCTGGAGTTCTCGGTGAACGGAATGGACGCGTCCAGTGCCGCCGGCACCGCCACGCCGTAGGGATCGTTGCCCCACAGGATGCTTTGCAGCGCGTTGAACACGAAGATCATGCCGATGGTCAGCAGCACCTGGTCCAGGTGGTTGCGGTGGTACAGGCGCTGGATCAGCACGCGCTCAATGAGGATGCCCAGGGCCAGGGCGATGGCCGCCGACAGCAACGCCGCCAGGCTGAAGCTGCCGGTGACGGTCACGAAGTACCACACCAGGTAGGCGCCGACCATGTACATCGAGCCATGGGCCAGGTTGAGGATGCCCATGACGCCGAAGACCAGGGTCAGCCCCGACGCGATCAGGAACAGCAACAGGCCGTACTGCAGCCCGTTGATCAGTTGCACGAAGAAGAGTTCGGTGGACATAGTCTTTCTCGGTGGTGACCGCCCGGCCGCGCCGTCTCAGCCGGCCGGGCGGGGACAGGGATTACAGTTGGCAGCCGCGGGCGGGATCTTCCAGGGCGGCGGCGGCCACCCGTTCCACCACGTTGACGCCGTTGTCGACCTTGCGCAGGTAGATGTCCTGCACCGGGTTATGGGCCCGCGAGAAGGTGAACTCGCCACGCGGGCTGTCGATGGTCAACTGCGCCATGGTGTCGATCAGCGCCTGCTTGTCGCTGGCGTCGCCGTCCAGTTGCGACAGGGTCTGGGCGATGGCCAGGCCGGCGTCGTACCCCTGCACCGCGTAGATGTCCGGGTAGTGGCCGTACTCGGTGTTGAAGGCGGCGCGGAAGCTCTGGTTGGCCGGGATGTCCAGCTGCTCGGCGTAGTGCAGGGTCGTTTCCACACCTTCGGCCGCCTCGCCCTGGGCCTCGAGCGTGCCCTCGGTGAGGAAGCCCGAACCCAGCAGCGGGATCTTGCCGCGTAGGCCCATGGCGTCGTAGTCCTTGACGAACTTGATGGCCCCGCCGCCGGCGAAGAACACGAACACCGCATCCGGCTGGGTGGCGGCGATGTCGCTGATGTGGGGCTGGAAGTTGGTGGATGGGAAGGGCATCAGCACCTTCTTGACGATCTCGCCGCCACCGGCGGTGAAGGATTCCTCGAAGGCGTCCAGGCTTTCCCGGCCCATGCCGTAGTTCCAGCTGATGGCATAGACCTTGTCGTAGCCCTTATCCAGCGCCACCTGCCCCATCGGGTAGGACGGCTGCCAGGAGGAAAACGACGTGCGGAAGATGTTGGGCGAGCACAGCGGACCGGTGGCCGCCGCCGCACCGGCGTTGGGGATGATCATCACCGTGTCCTTGCCGCGCAGCACCTTGATCATGCCCATGGCCACCCCGGAGTGAACCGGCCCGATGACGAAGTCGGCCTGGTGCTGGCTGAGCATGGCCGAGGACAGCTCCGGCGCGCGGGCGGGCTTGGCCTCGGTATCCATTTCGATGTATTCGATCTGCGCGCCGTTCAGGTTGGAGGCCTGCTGTTTCAGCGCCAGCTTGAGGCCGTCGCGCCCGGCCTCGCCGAGCTGGGCGTAGATGCCGCTGAACGGCAGCATGATGCCCACTTTGACGGTGTCGGCGGCACTGGCCGCCAACGGCGCCAAGCTCAGCGACAGGGTGGCCAGCGTGGCGCCGGCCAGCGTCTTGATTCGATTCATGTCATCACCTCGGATTGTTGTTGTGCGGTGATGTCATTAGAGGCGGCAGGCGGGGCCGGCGAATATCCGTTTTCTGCACGTCGGTGTCCCGGGATTGCAGGCTCCGATCCCGGACCGAAAAAAGCCCAGAGAACGAAAGTCATCTGGGCAAGGGCAGGAGCCGCGGCTATGGTTCGATGGCAGGAGACTCCGTCAGCCAGGCTCCAGTTCGGCACGGATCGAGTCTGCCAGGCGACGCTGATCGTCGATGCGGGCGGTGATGCGTTGCACCACCTCCATCCGGGCCTGGGCGCCGGACTGGATGTCTTCCATCGCGGAGAGGGCGGTGGCGGCCTGTCCCAGGCAGTGGTCACAGGCCGCGTTGATCCGCGCCATGCCGCTGCGTGCCTCGTGGGAGGACGCGTTGAGGCCCTCCGCGATGCCGCGTATCTGTTCGCTGGAGTCGTTGACCCGGTGGGACAGGGTGCGGACTTCGTCCGCCACCACCGCGAACCCGCGCCCGTGCTCCCCGGCGCGGGCCGCTTCGATGGAGGCGTTCAGGGCCAGCAGGTTGGTCTGTTTGGCGATGTCGAGAATGGCGCTCACGATGGCCTGGATCTGTTCCGCCTGCTGGCCCAGCTGGTCGAATACGGCGTCGATGCGGCGCATATCAGCGGCCAGTGTACGCACGCCGGTTTCCGCCCCCGTGATGCTGGTGGCACTGGCGGCAACGCGTTCGCCCGATTGCCGTGCCAGGCGCCCGGCCTCGTCCATTTCCTCGAGAATGAACGCCGCGTTGGCGGAAAGCTGCTCGACGTGTTCGCGCACCGGCGCCAGATCGGGCTGCGGCGTTGCGGGTGTATCCGCGATCGGTGCGTGGGAGGTTGCGGGTTCCGGAGCGGGCACCGTTACCTCGACCGGAACTTCCACCGTGCGTGTCGCGGGGAGTCGCCATGCCAGGGTGATCGCCAGGGCCATGGCGGCGAGGGCGGCCATCGGGCTCAAGGCCGCGGGGGCCCAATCCGGTAACGTTAGCAGGAGGCACTGCAGAGCCAGCAGTGCAACCATCAGCACCAGCGCAGCGGGTTTCAACCAGGTCGGCCGAACCTGAGGGGCAATCTCTTGAGGCATCGCGGTCTCGCTGTCGTCATCTGTCGGTGTTCAGACCCTAAACCGGGATGCGAGAACGGCCTATCCAATGACTGCACAGCGTTATCCACTTTGTGTTGGCCGGGAGGGTGCGGCTCCGATGCCGGGAAGGCGGCGTACAAGGGGAGGGTAAGAAAAAGAAGGCCCCGCGACGGGCGCGGGGCAAGGGCAAACGGGAGTTTAGAGCAACTCCTTCAGGAAGATCTCCGGCGCTTCCTCGGATGGAACATGGCCGACGCCTTCCAGCACCGACACGGCGACACCGCCCAGGTGCTTGCCCAGGTTTTCCAGGGCGGACGGCGGCGTGGCCAGATCGTCGGCGCCGGCAATCAGGCGTACCGGCGTGGGGCCGTCGGGCAGCCGGTCGCTAAAGTCGACACGTCCCAGCATCTCGCACAGCAGGGCGTAACTCTCGCTGTCGCCGCGCCCCATCTGCACGGTCCAGCCCTCGATCAGGGCCGGTTGCCGTTGTGTCGCGGCCGGGCCGAACCAGCGCGGCACGATGTCGGCGGCAATCCCATCGACCCCGAGTTCACGACACTTGCCGGCCCGGTCCTGCCAGGCTTGCGGTGTGCCGATCACGGCGCCGGTGTTGGTCAGCGTGGCGGAGAGCAGCCGCGAGCCGTGGCCGATCAGCAGCTGCTGGCCGATCACGCCACCGATGGACGTGCCGATGAAGTGGAACGACTCGGCATCGGCCTGCTGTACCAACGCCAGGGTTTCCGCCGCCAGCGCTTCCGGGGTGATGGGACCGGCAGAGGCGGGCCAGGCGGCGCTGGCGCCGTGGCCGGGAAGATCCCAGGTCAGGACCCGGAATTGACCCAGCAGCGACGGCAGCAGATCGTCCCAGACCGCCTGGCTCATTCCCAGCGGGTGGGCGAGTACCATCAGCGGTTTGTCGGGCGCACCGAGCAGGCGGTAGGCCACGGTGCGACCGTTGTGCTTGAGAAATGCCATGGTGCGACGCTCCTCAGACCCGTTCGATCAGCGTGGCGATACCCTGGCCGACACCCACGCACATGGTGCACAGGGCGAACCGGCCACCGCTGCGTTGCAGCTCATGGGCGGCGCTCTGGATGATGCGCGCGCCGGACATGCCCAGCGGGTGGCCCAGGGCGATGGCGCCGCCGTTGGGGTTCACACGGGGATCGTCATCGGCGATGCCCAGCTCGCGCAGGACCGCCAGGCCCTGGGCGGCGAAGGCCTCGTTCAGCTCGATCACGTCCAGTTGATCAACCGTCATGTCCAGGCGCTTGAGCAGTTTCTGGGTGGCCGGCACCGGGCCGATCCCCATCACGCGGGGCTCGACGCCGGCCGTGGCCATGCCGCGAATGCGGGCGATGGGCTTGAGGCCATGGGCTTTCACCGCGGCTTCGCTGGCCACCAGCATGGCGCCGGCGCCGTCGTTCACGCCCGAGGCGTTACCGGCGGTGACCGAGCCGTTCTCGCGGAACGGAGTGGGCAGCTTGGCCAGTTTCTCCAGGGTGGTGCCGGCACGGGGATGCTCGTCGGTGTCGAACACCAGCGGCTCCTGTTTGCGACGCGGGATGCTGATCGGCACGATCTCCTCGGCCAGACGACCGGCTTCGCGGGCGGCCTCGGCTTTCTCCTGGGAGCGCACGGCGAACCGGTCCTGGTCCTCGCGGGAGACGTTGTACTGCTCGGCCACGTTCTCGGCAGTTTCCGGCATGGAATCGATGCCGTACTGCTGCTTCATCAGCGGATTGACGAAGCGCCAGCCGATGGTGGTGTCTTCGATTTTCTGGCCGCGGGAGAAGGCGCTGTCGGCCTTGCCCAGCACGTAGGGCGCGCGGGACATGGACTCCACGCCGCCGGCCAGCACCAGGTCCATTTCCCCGGCGCGGATGGCGCGGAAGGCGGTGCCGATGGCGTCCATGCCCGAGCCGCACAGGCGGTTCATCGTGGTGCCCGGCACGGACGTGGGCAGGCCCGCCAGCAGCGCGGACATGCGGGCCACGTTGCGGTTGTCTTCGCCGGCCTGGTTGGCGCAGCCCATCATCACTTCCTCGATGGCGGCCGGATCCAGGTCCGGGGCTTCGGCCAGCACCGCCTTGAAGATGTCGGCGGCCAGGTCGTCCGGGCGCACCGCCGCCAGGGTGCCGCCGAAGCGGCCCACGGCGGAACGGCGCGGATGGCAGAGATAGACGTCAGTCATGATTCACCTCTTCAGTCTTGGTTCACCGCTATTGCTGGCCGGCATGATGGGCGTTGGTGCGCGCTTTCAGGTCGCGCAGTACTTCCAGCTCTTTCGCGCTCGGCTCCGGGGTGGTTGCCAGTTCGTCGGCGAAACGGATCTCCCAGCCGGTGGCCTCGATGACCTGCTCGCGGGTGACACCCGGGTGCAGGGAGGTGACCACCAGCTCCTTGGTCTGCGGATCCGGCTTGAGGATGCACAGGTCGGTGATCACCACGGTGGGGCCGCGGCCGATGTTGGGTACATTGTCCCGCGCCTTGCCATCGCGGCCGAAGCCGACGGTGGTGACGAAGTCCACGTCCTTTACGAAGGTGCGCTTGGAGTGCTTCACGGTGATGAAGACTTCGTGGGCGTTGGTGGCGATTTCCGGCGCCCCGCCACCGCCCGGCAGGCGGACTTTCGGCTCGCGGTAGTCGCCGATCAGGGTGGTGTTGAGGTTGGCGTAGCGGTCGATCTGGGCGGTGCCCAGGAAGCCGACGCTGATGTGCCCGCCCTGCAGCCAGTAGCGGAACATCTCCGGCACGGACACGGTGGTCAGGGCGGATTCGCACAGCTCGCCGTCGCCGATGGACAGGGGCAGTACGTCCGGCTTGGTCTGCAGGGTGCCGGATTCGTAGATCAGGGTGACGTCCGGGGCGTGGGTCAGGCGCGCCAGGTTGGCGGCCTCACTGGGCAGGCCAATGCCGACGAAGCAGGTCATGTCGTTGGTCAGGGCCCGCGCTGCGGTGACGCTCATCATTTCCGAAGAGGTAAATTCCAGGCTCATCTCAGGCACCTCCGTTCTCGAATACGTTGTCGTTCAGCCATTTCTGGAACACGTCGCGATCGCGGGCGATGCCGTCCCACTCTTTATAGAAGGCGTTGTCGCGGTCGTAGTAGCCCAGCGCGTAGGATGGCTTGGCGCCCTTGGGCGCTTCGGCGATGGCGGTCACGGCCCAGGACGGCAGGACGCAGGCGTTGGCGGAGGCGCCCAGGTCGTCCACCACTTCCTCGACGGTGACGATGCTGCGCTTGGCGGCCAGCACGGCTTCTTTCTGGATGCCGATGATGCCTTCCACCAGCACGTTGCCCTTGCGGTCGGCACGCTGGGCGTGAACCACGGAAACGTCCGGACGGACCGACGGCACCGCCGCCAGTTTCTCGCCGGTGAAGGGGCATTCGATGAACTTGATCTGGTCGTTGACCTTGGGCAGGTCGCTGCCCACGTAGCCGCGCAGGACCGCCAGCGGCAGACCCGCGGCGCCGGCTTCATAGGCGCACGCCATGGCGGCGTGGCTGTGCTCAAGGATGTCCAGCTTGTTGGGCCAGCCTCTCTCGACCGCGTCCCGCAGACGGTGCAGCGAGCCCACGCCCGGGTTGCCGCCCCAGGAGAAGATCAGCTTGCTGGCACAGCCGGCGCCGATCATCTGGTCGTAGACCAGGTCAGGCGTCATGCGGATCAGGGTCAGGTCACGCTTCTTCTGGCGGATGATTTCGTGTCCGGCAGCGAAGGGGATCAGATGGGTGAAGCCTTCCATCGCAACGGTGTCGCCGTCGCTGATATGGCGGCTGACCGCTTCCTTTAGCGAGAGAAATTCGGCCATGGGGATGTCCTCATTCCGGTTTTTGAGTCATTGTTGCTGAAAGTTCGACATGCGAACATAAGTTTATATAACGAACATCTTGATACCCTTCACAGGTGTCGTCAAGTGCAAATTTTCATCAACTGTTGAATAATGAACGTATGTTCGGAGGCCGAACGAGCTGGTAGGATGCGCGAAAGCCATAAACCGGCGAGACGTGTGTCTCGTCGCGTTGTCACGGAAACAGAGCAGGCCATTCGATGGATGAAGCGATTCTCAAGCCCGGCGACCGGGATTTCGTCGGCGCGCTGGCCGCGGGGCTGGACGTGCTGCAGGCGTTCGACGCCGACCACCGGCGCATGACCCTCAGCGAAGTGGCGACCCGCACCGGCATGGACCGGGCCAAGGCCCGGCGTTTCCTGCTGACACTGCACGCGCTGGGGTTCGTCAAGCGGCTGGGGCGACAGTTTGAACTGACGCCCAAGGTGTTGCAGCTGGGCTACGCCTACCAGGCGTCGAACCAGTATCGGCCGATGATCCAGCACTATCTGGAAGACATTACCCGCGAACTGGGGGAATCGTCGTCGCTGGCGGTCCTGGACGGGGACGATGTGGTGTATGTGGTGCGCTCGTCGGCCCATCATCGGCTGATGGCCATCACACTCTCGGTGGGCACGCGTCTGCCGGCCGCCTACACCTCCATGGGACGGGTCTTGCTGGCCCAGTTGAACGACGACGAACTGGACGCCTGGTTGGATAACGTGAAGCTGGAGCGTCATACGCCCACCTCCATCGTAGACCGGGACACCCTGCGCCAGCGCATCGTCGAAGCGCGCGAGCAGGGCTATTCAATAGTCGACCAGGAGCTGGACCTGGGACTGCGCTCGGCGGCGGTGCCGGTCTACGCCGCCAACGGCGAACCGCTGGGGGCGATCAACATCAGTACCAACGCGGCACGGGTGGATATGGATACGCTTATGGAGCGCTATCTTCCGCACCTTCGGGAGGTCGCCGAGGCGATCCGCCGTCACGCTCGGTAGCCGGTGGGTAGCGGCCGGTCCGCCGGTTCTCCACCAGTTCCTCCAGAATCACGTTGCTCAGCCGCATCACCGCGTTGGGCGGCTCCCGGCGACGGCAGCAGAGCACCGGCGAGGTGATGTTGTCGTCGTCCAGGTGCACGAACGCGATGTCCTCCCGGTGCACCCGTCGCACCTGTTCCGGCACCAGGCAGAAGCCCATCTCCGACGCCACCAGACCCAGTGCCGTCTGCACGTCGTTGACCTGCTGCGCGACGTTGATGCGCAGCCCGCGCCGGTGGAACAGCCCCAGGGAAATATCCACGAAGTTGGGGGCCCGGCCGGCGGGGTAGCAGATCATCGGAATCTCCGACAGCTCCTTCAGGGACGGGCGCTTCTGCGCTAGTGGGTGGCTGGCGGGGAGGGCGGCGATGATGGGTTCATTGAACAGCAGCTCCTGATCCACTTCCGGGTCGTCGATGCGCAGGCGCCCGAAACCGATGTCGATCAGCCCGGTTTTCAGGGCTTCCACCTGATCCCCGGTCTTGAGTTCGTGCAGCACGATTTCCAGGTTCTTGTTCTGACGCAGGCGCCGCACCAGGATCGGTAGCTGGCCATAGAACACGCTGGGCACGAAGCCAATCCCGAAAATCACCTTGCCGTGCGAGGCTATCCGCCGGGTATCCGATACCGTGGTGTTGACCTTGTCGAGAATCTGCCGGGCCTGTTCCAGGAAAAACTTGCCCGCCGGCGTCAAACTCAGGCCCCGCGCCTCGCGAATGAAAAGCGGGGCGCCGATTTCCTCTTCCAGTTGCTTGATCTGCCGTGTCAGCGGCGGCTGTGCAATGAACAGCTTCTCCGCCGCCCGGGTCATGTTCAGCTCTTCCGCCACCACACAGAAGTACCGCAGGTGCCTTAACTCCATCATACCTCCAGGGTATTGCTTCCCACTAAATCAATATTGGTGCGCCTAAGTGTAACTCCGTACTGTCTGCTTAACGATCACTTTGCAGCGCATACGGAGTCACCATGTCCGCCACCATTCACAGCATCGAAGCCATCCTGGTCGATATCCCGACCATCCGTCCGCACAAGCTGTCGATGACGACAATGGGCTGTCAGAGCATGGTAATCGTGCGCCTGCGGGACTCGGAGGGGCTCGAGGGTTTGGGCGAGGCGACCACCATCGGTGGCCTGAGCTATGGGCCGGAGAGTCCGGAGGGCATCAAGCTGACCATCGATACTTACATCACGCCATTGCTGATCGGGAAATCTTCGCGAAATATCAATGCCCTGAAGGTATCTCTGGGGCAGGCAGTGCGTGGTAATCCGCTGGCCAAGTCGGCCATTGAAACCGCACTGCTGGATCTGGCTGGCAAGCGTCTTAACCGGTCCGTCGCGGATCTGCTGGGCGGTGCCTGTCACGACCACCTGCCGGTGCTCTGGACACTGGCCAGCGGCGACACTGCGCGCGACATCGACGAGGCCCAGACCCTGATCGAATCCCGCCGCCACTGCGACTTCAAACTCAAGATCGGCTCGCGTCCGCTGATGGACGACGTGCGTCACGTCGCGGCGATCAAGGCCGCGGTGGGCGACCGCGCCAGCGTGCGGGTCGACGTCAACCAGGCCTGGGATGAGGTCACCGCCGCCAAGGGCATGGCCGAGCTGCAGGCCGCCGGGGTGGACCTGGTCGAGCAGCCCACGCCGGCCAAGGAGCTGGGGGCGCTGGTGCGCCTGTCGCACCGCTTCCACATCCCGTTGCTGGCGGACGAGGCGATCAGTGATGCCACCGACGGCTATCACCTGGCGGCGGCCGGGTTCTCCGGCGCCTATGCCCTGAAAATCGCCAAGGCCGGCGGCCCGGTCGCTGCGCTCAATGTGGCGCGGGTGGCGGAAGCGGCGGGAGTCGGACTCTACGGCGGCACCATGCTGGAAGGCACCATTGGCACCGCCGCCGCCCTGCACGCCTGGTCGACCCTGAAAGAACTGCACTGGGGCACCGAGATGTTCGGCCCGCTGCTGATGAAGGACGACATCGTGGTGCAGCCCCTGAATTACCACGACAACGGCGTCGACCTGCCGGCGGGACCGGGCCTGGGTGTGGCGCTGGACGAGGACAAGCTGGCCGAGTACCGCCGCAAGGGCTGAGTACCGTCGCCGATCGAATCAACCATTGCATCAAGCGGAGACACGCATGCTGTTCAAAGTAGAAATGACGGTGAACCTCCCGGCGGACATGCCGGAAGCCACGGCGGCCGACATCAAGGCCCGGGAAAAGGCCTACGCCCAGGAGCTGCAGACTCAGGGCAAGTGGCGTCACCTGTGGCGCATCAGCGGCAGCTACGCCAACGTCAGCGTTTTTGACGTGGCCGACAACGCCGAACTGCACCAGCTGGTCAGCAGCCTGCCGCTGTTCCCGTACATGGATATCAACGTGACGGCCCTGTGCCGCCACCCGTCTTCGATCCACGAGGACGACCGTTAACGAACGGCGGGGCCAATCAGTCCCCTCCTGATGAAACGAGCAATAAGAACAAAGACCGAGGAGCTAACGATGACTGTCAAAACAATGCACACACAGGACGTCAAGGAGCTGTTGGAAAAGGTCGCGGGATTCGACCAGCAGGGCGGCAACGACCGCTACAAGAAAATCATTCATCGACTGGTCGGCGATGTGTACCGACTGATCGAGGACTTCGATGTCACCCCGGATGAGTTCTGGCACGCGGTGAACTACGTCAACCGTCTGGGCCAGAACGGCGAAGCGCCGCTGCTGGCGCCGGGGCTGGGCTTCGACCACTACCTGGACATCCGCATGGATGCCGAGGACGCCGAACGCGGTCTGACCGGCGGCACGCCCCGCACCATCGAAGGCCCGCTGTACGTGGCCGGTGCACCGATCAGCGACGGTTTTGCCCGCATGGACGACGGCAGCGAAGACGCCGAAACCATGATCGTCACCGGCGTGGTACGCGACGAAAACGGCCAGCCGCTCAAAGAGGCGGTGGTCGACATCTGGCACGCCAACACCAAGGGCGGCTATTCCTACTTCGACACCAGCCAGAGCGAATACAACCTGCGTCGTCGCATCCGCACCGACGAGAACGGCCGCTACGTCGCCCGCAGCATTGTCCCGTCCGGCTATGGCTGTCCGCCGGAAGGCGCCACCCAGGCGGTACTGGACCAGTTGGGGCGTCACGGTAATCGTCCGGCCCATATCCATTACTTCGTGTCCAAGCCGGGCTATCGGCACCTGACCACCCAGATCAATCTGGCCGGCGACCAGTACGTCTACGACGATTTCGCCTTCGCCACCCGCGAGGAGCTGGTGATCGACGCCGAGCGCGTCGAGGACCCGTCGCGGGCGGAAGCCTATGGCCTCAACGGCCCCTTCACCGAAGTCGTGTTCAACGTCGACCTGGTCTCGACCGACGACGCGACCCTTCAGGACCGTCACACCCGGGCCCGTGCGCTCGAAGGTGAGGCCGGCTGATTTTCCCGTAAACCGGACCGTCCCTGTTTTGTGATTGCGACGGCCTGCCCCGGCAGGCCGACAGGGGGCCTCTACGCCGAAAAACAGCCAGGCCCGCCCGGCCATCACAAGAACAAGAGGAGAGATGAGATGACGAACAAGCTTGATCAACTGCAAGAGAAAGTCCGCAACGCGGTCGTCGCCGACCCGGAAACCGGCCGTTACCAGTGCGACCGCGGCATCTTCACCGACCGCGACCTGTTTGAACTGGAGATGAAATACATCTTCGAGGGTAACTGGGTCTACCTGGCGCACGAGAGCCAGATCCGCGAGCCCGGCGATTACTTCACCGTCACGGTGGGACGCCAGCCGGTGGTGATCACCCGCACCAAAGACGGCGAGCTGAAGGCGATCCTCAATACCTGCTCGCACCGGGGCGCGACCCTGTGCCGCAAGAAGCGCGGCAACAAGACCTCGTTCACCTGCCCGTTCCACGGCTGGACCTTCCGCAACGACGGCAAGCTCCTCAAGGCCAAGGACCAGAAGAAAGGCGGCTACCCGGAGCAGTTCAACACCGACGGCTCCCACGACCTGAAGCAGATGCCGAAGTTCGAGAACTATCGCGGCTTTCTGTTCGGCAGCCTGAATGCGGACGTGGTGCCGCTGGAGGAGTACCTGGGCGAGACCACCAAGATCATCGACAACATCGTCGACCAGTCCGAGGACGGCCTGGAGATCCTGCGCGGAAACTCGACCTACACCTACGAGGGCAACTGGAAGCTGACCGCCGAGAACGGCGCCGACGGCTACCACGTCTCCACGGTGCACTGGAATTACCTGTCCACCATGGGCCAGCGCAACTACGACAAGGGCGGCACCGAAGCGGTGGACGCCAAGAGCTGGTCCGCCGAGGGCGGTTTCTACTCCTTCGAGCACGGCCACATGATGCTCTGGACGCGCCTGCTGAACCCGGAGGTGCGGCCCATCTTCAGCCAGCTTGAGCGTCTGCAGGAGACCTACGGCGAGGCCCGTGCCGACTCCATCGTGCGCACTACCAAGAACCTGTGCCTGTACCCGAACGTGTACCTGATGGACCAGTTCTCCACCCAGATCCGGGTGGCCCGTCCGATCGACGTCAACAAGACCGAGATCACCATCTACGCCTTCGGCCCCAGGAACGAGCCGGCCGAGCTGCGCGCCAAGCGCATCCGGCAGTACGAGGATTTCTTCAACGTGTCCGGCATGGGCACGCCGGACGATCTGGAAGAGTTCCGCGGTTGCCAGAACGGCTATGAAGCCCGCGATATGCGCTGGAACGACATGAGTCGCGGCGCGGCGCACTGGATCGACGGCCCGGACGAGCACGCCAACCAGCTCGACATGAAACCGATCATGAGCGGTGCCAAGCCGGAGGACGAGGGCCTCTACGTCAACCACCACCAGCACTGGCAGGACGAAATGAGCCGGGCGATTGCGGCCGAGAAGGCGCGCTTCATCCCGATGGCGGCATCCGACGGTGAAACAGAAGGTGAAAAGGAGGGCACGGCATGAGCCTGAGTTACCACGACATCGAGCAGTTCATCATCCGCGAGGCCCGTTTCCTGGACGACCGCGAGTGGGACAAGTGGCTCGAGTGCTACCACCCGGACGTCACCTACTGGATGCCGGCCTGGGATGACGACGACGAGCTGACCGAGGACCCGCAGACCGAGATCTCGCTGATCTACTACCCCAACAAGGACGGCCTGGAAGACCGGGTGTTCCGCCTGAAGACCGAGCGCTCGGGGGCCAGCTCCCTGCCGGAGCCGCGCACCACGCACTTCACCAGCAACCTGGAGATCCTGTCCCAGGACGACAACGAGGTGAAGCTGCGCTTCAACTGGCTGACCAAGGCCTATCGCTACAAGCAGTCCGCCGAATACTACGGCACGTCCTTCTACACCCTGGACGTTACCGGCGAGCGGCCGCTGATCCGCGAGAAGCGGATCGTTCTGATCAATGACTGCATCAACCAGGTACTCGACGTCTATCACCTGTGAGGGCGTCAACCAGCCTGGATTGATGGGAGGGCAACATCATGAGTTACAACATCGCGCTTAACTTCGAAGACGGGGTCACCCGCTTCATCGACTGCAACGACGGGGAAACCGTGCTGGATGCGGCCTACCGCAACCAGATCAACCTGCCGATGGATTGCTCCGACGGCGTGTGCGGCACCTGCAAGGGCCGCTGCCACCAGGGCGCGTTCGACATGGGCGACGAGTACATCGACGAGGCCCTGTCCGACGAGGAAGCCGAGCAGGGCATGGTGCTGACCTGCCAGATGGTGCCCTCCAGCGACTGCGTGGTGGAGGTGCCGGCGGCCTCGACCCTGTGCAAGACCGGCATCGCCGAAGTGGCGGCGACCGTGGCGGAAGTCAACCTGGTGTCCAGCACCACCATCGAGCTGAAGCTCAGCGCCGACGACGACATCGGCTTCCTGCCGGGCCAGTACGTCAATATCCAGGTGCCAGGCACCGAGGAAACCCGGGCGTACTCGTTCAGTTCCGAGCCCGGCAGTCGCGATCTCAGCTTCCTGATCCGCAACGTGCCGGGCGGCCTGATGAGCAGCTACCTGGTGGGCACCGCCCGCACCGGCGATACGCTCACGCTCACCGGCCCCATGGGCAGCTTCTACCTGCGCGCGGTGGAGCGCCCGGTGCTGATGCTGGCCGGTGGGACCGGTCTGGCGCCGCTGCTGTCGATGCTCAAGCACCTTAAAGCGAACCCCAGCGACCAGCCGGTACACCTGATCTATGGCGTCACTAACGACGACGACCTGGTTGGCCTTGATGCCCTGGATGCGTTCGCCGCCGAGCTGGATAACTTCACCTACACCACCTGCGTGTCGGGCGAGGCCAGCGACCACCCGCGCAAGGGCTACGTCACCCAGCATATGGACGGCGCGCCGTTGGCCGATGGCGATGTGGACGTCTACCTGTGCGGGCCGCCGCCGATGGTGGACGCGGTGCTGGGGTACTTCCGCGACGAGGGCATTGACCCCAACTCGTTCCACTACGAGAAGTTCACCCCGAGCGCACCGGCCGCCAAGGAGAAAGTCGCATGAGTCTGCGATTCCAGGACAGGGTGATGCTGATCACCGGCGCCGCCCAGGGGATCGGGCGGCGGGTCGCCGAGCGGGCCGCCGCCGAGGGCGCGCGACTGGCCCTGGTGGACCGCTCCGATCTGGTCCTCGAGCTGGTTGCCGAGCTGACCGAAACCGGGGCCGAGGCCATTGCCCTGCAGGCCGATCTGGAAACCTGGGACGGCGCCAACGGGATTGCCGACAGGGCCCTGTCCCACTTCGGCCGGATCGACGTGCTGGTGAACAACGTGGGCGGGGCGATCAACTTCAAGCCGTTCACCGAGTTTTCCGACACCGAGATCAGCGCCGAGATCACCCGCTCGCTGATGCCCACGCTGTGGTGCTGCCGGGCGGTGCTGCCGGCCATGGTCGCCCAGCAGGGCGGCGTGATCGTCAACGTCTCCTCCGCCGCGACCCGGGGCATCCACCGGATTCCGTACTCGGCCGCCAAGGGGGGTGTCAACGCGATCACCGCGTCGCTGGCCTTCGAGTATGCCGAGCACGGCATCCGCGTCGTGGCCACCGCGCCGGGCGGTACCGAAGCGCCGCCGCGGCGGATCTCGCGCGGTACGCCGGAAGCCACGAACGCGCAGGAAAAAGCCTGGTTCCAGGCCCATATCGACCAGACCAAAGCGTCCTGCCTGATGCATCGCTACGGCACGCTCGACGAGCAGGCCGGAGCCATCCTGTTCCTGGCCTCGGACGACGCCAGCTACATCACCGGAACGGTCCTGCCGGTGGCCGGGGGAGACCTGGGCTGACCGGCGGGACGTGAGAGAGACCCGGAAAACACAACGCATCCGACAAACCAAGCTGTTCCCCGCCTGCGGGCGGGGCTCCCGACAACAACAAGTAGTGGAGCACAACAGAAATGAATACGATCGACGTCAACCGCGTGGTCGACCACGCGCGCTTTACCAAGTTCCACTGGAACGTACTGTTCTGGTGCACCCTCATCATCATTTTCGACGGTTACGACCTGGTGATCTACGGGGTCGTCCTGCCGCTGCTGATGGAACAGTGGCAACTCAGCCCCATGGCCGCTGGCGCCCTGGGCAGTGCCGCCCTGTTCGGCATGATGTTCGGCGCGATGGGCTTCGGCATGCTGTCCGACGCCTGGGGGCGCAAGAAGGTGATTATCCTGTGCGTGGTGCTGTTCAGTGTCACCACGGTGGTTAACGGCTTCGCCTCCACGCCCTGGCAGTTCGGCATCCTGCGCTTCATCGCCGGGCTCGGCATCGGCGGGGTGATGCCCAACGTGGTCGCCCTGATGACCGAGTACGCCCCGAAACGCAAGCGCAGCACCCTGGTGGCGCTGATGTTCAGCGGCTATGCCGTGGGCGGCATGATGTCCGCCGGCCTGGGCATCTGGATCGTCCCCACCTTCGGCTGGGAAGTGATGTTCTACCTGGCCGTGGTGCCGCTGCTGATGCTGCCGCTGGTGATGCGCTACCTGCCGGATTCGGTGGCGTTCCTGAAGAAACAGGGGCGTGAGGACGAGGTGCGCACCATCGTCCGGGCCATTTCGCCGGAATCCAACATCCGTGAACAGGACACCCTGGCCCTGCCGCCAGCCGAATCCGACCAGGCGCCGGTGGTGGAGCTGTTCCGCAACGGCCGTACCATGAGCACCCTGATGTTCTGGACCGCCTTCTTCACCTGCCTGTTGATGGTCTACGCACTGGGCTCCTGGCTGCCCAAGCTGATGTCCATGGCCGGCTACGGTCTCAGCTCCAGCCTGATGTTCCTGATGATCCTCAACGTCGGCGCCATCGTCGGTGCGGTGGGTGGCGGCTGGCTTGCGGATCGTCTGTCCCTGCGCAAGGTGCTGGTCAGCTTTTTCGTCCTCGGTTCCGCGTCGCTGATCATGCTGGGCCACGAAAGCCCGATGTGGCTGCTGTACACGCTGGTCGGCATTGCCGGGGCCACTACCATCGGCTCGCAGATCCTGCTTTACGCCTATGTGGCGCAATACTACCCGGCGGCGATCCGTTCCACCGGCCTGGGCTGGGCCTCCGGCATCGGCCGCAACGGCGCCATCGTCGGGCCGCTGCTGGGTGGCGCGCTGCTGGCGCTGGCCCTGCCGCATCACATGAACTTCCTGGCATTGGCGGTGCCGGGCGCGATCGCCACCCTGGCCATGCTGCTGGTGGATCGTGAACGCAAGCCGGCGACGCCCGACGTGCGGCCGGCGACCGCCCTGTCCGGCAATACCTGACGGTCACTGGGGCTCCTCTTTGTTCGCAAGCCCCACTTTGCCCCGGCGGTTTCACGGCCTCCGGGGCCGTTTTCGTTTCTGACCCGAGGAGAGTGAACCCGATGTTTCGAGACTGGTCGATCTCAGCGGTGACCGCCGGTTTCCTGGCGGTATTGATATCCTATTCCGGGCCGCTGGCCATCTTTTTCCAGGCCGGTGACAGCGCCGGCATTTCACCGGCCATGATGACGTCCTGGGTCTGGGCCATTTCCATCGCCGCGGCGTTGTCCGGCATCCTGCTCAGCGTCTGGCTCAAGGTGCCGGTGGTGACCGCCTGGTCGGCGCCTGGCACCGCGCTGCTGGTGACGCTGTTTCCGTCCCTGTCCCTGAACGAAGCGGTGGGGGCCTACATCACCGCCGCCGTGATCATCTTCCTGATCGGCGTGACCGGTCTGTTCGACGGGCTGGTGCGCCGTATTCCGAAAGGCATCGCCGCCGGCATGATGGCGGGCATCCTGTTCCAGTTCGGGCTGGGCGCCTTCCAGGCCATCGAAACCACGCCGGCCCTGGCGGTGGGCATGGTACTGGCTTACCTGGTGTTCCGGCGGCTGGCGCCGCGCTACGCGCTGGTCCTGCTACTGGTGACGGGGGTTGCGTTGGCCGTCACGTTGGAAGGTGCCTCCCTGTCGGCGGTTGAGTGGTCGATTGCGGTGCCCCAGGTGATCGCACCGGAGTGGACCCTGCACGCCACCCTGAGCCTGGCGCTGCCGCTGGTGCTGGTCAGCCTCACCGGTCAGTTCCTGCCCGGCATGGCGATCCTGCGCGGCGCCGGCTATCGCACACCAGCACGGCCGATCATTGGCGTCACCAGCCTGGTGTCCCTGCCGTTCGCCCTGTTTGGCGGCATCACCACGGTGGTTGCTGCGATCACCGCGGCGCTGTGTACCGGCAGGGACGCGCACCAGGACCCGGACAAACGCTACGTGGCGGGCATCGCCAACGGGCTGTTCTATCTGGTGGGCGGGCTGTTCGCCGGTTCCATCGTGAGTCTGTTCACATCCCTGCCGGACGCCTTCGTCACCGTGCTGGCGGGGCTGGCGCTGATCGGCGCGATCGCCGGCAACCTGGTGTCGGCGCTGGGAGAGGAAAGTCACCGCGAGGCGGCGGCCATCACCTTCATCGCCACCGCGTCGAACATGTCGCTGTTCGGTCTGTCCTCGGCGTTCTGGGGCGTGGTGATCGGCAGTGCGGCCTACCTGATCCTGCATCGAACCTATGGCACGCGGCGGAAAGCGGAAGCCGGGGGGCAGGCGGCGTCTGATGGGGAGCGGCGCACAGCCTGATGCCGTGCGCCGCGTTACGGATTACTCGATGGACTCGTAGGGCAGGCCCACGTAGTTCTCGGCAATGACCCGAAGGCCGGCTTCCGTGCTGGTGTGGTAGTCCAGCTCCGCCTGGCGCAGGCGGTATTCGAACTCGTCCTGGCCCTCGAAGCGGTGCAGCAGGGACGTCATCCACCAGGAGAAACGCTCGGACTTCCAGACCCGGCTCAGGCAGGCCCGGGAGTAGTTGGGGATCAGGTCCGTGCGGCCTTCGTGGCACACTTTCATCAGCAGATGGTACAGGCTGTGGACGTCGCTGGCGGCGAGGTTCAGCCCCTTGGCACCGGTCGGCGGCACGATGTGGGCGGCGTCGCCCACCAGGAACAGGCGGCCGTACTGCATCGGTTCGGTGACGAAGCTGCGCAGCGGCGCGATGCTCTTCTCCAGCGACGGGCCGGTCACCAGATTGGCGGCGGCGTCCTCGGGAATGCGGCGCTTGAGCTCGTCCCAGAAGCGCTCGTCGGACCAGTCTTCCACTTTCTCGTCCAGCGGCACCTGTACGTAGTAACGGCTGCGGGTGGCCGAGCGCTGGCTGCACAGGGCGAAGCCGCGCTCGTGGTGGGCGTAGATCAGCTCCTCCGAGACCGGTGGCGTGTCGGACAGCAGGCCCAGCCAGCCGAACGGATAGACCTTCTCGAAAGTGCGGATGCGGTCTTCCGGGATGCTCTGGCGCGAGACGCCGTGGAAACCGTCGCAACCGGCAATGTAGTCGCAGTCCAGGCGCAGGCTCTCGCCGTCTTTCTCGAACGTGACGTAGGGAGCGTCGGAGTCGACATCGTGCAGTTGCACGTTGTCCGCTTCGTAGAGGGTCTGGCCGCCGCTGGCTTCGCGGGCTTCCATCAGGTCGCGGGTGACTTCGGTCTGGCCGTAGACCATCACCGACTTGCCACCGGTCAGCCCTTTGAGGTCGACGCGCACGCGGCGGTTGTTGAAGGCCAACTCGACGCCGTCGTGGGGCAGGCCCTCGGCGTCCATGCGCTGGCTGGCGCCGGCTTCGCGCAGCAGATCGGCGGTGCCCTGTTCGAGCACGCCGGCGCGGATGCGGCTGAGCACGTACTCGCCGGTGCGGCGTTCCAGAATGACGTTGTCGATGCCCTGGCGCTGCAGAAGCTGGCCCAGGAGCAGGCCGGACGGTCCGGCGCCAATGATGGCGATTGTTGTTTTCATCGGTGTACCTCGGTCGTTCTTGATCTCGTTGTTACTTGTAGTTTTCCGGGAAATGCGCTGGGATATAAGGCAAAATCTGAACAAAGAATTGGACTTTTACGGGATTCGATGACGAGCGAACGTGGAGGCGGCATGGTGACGAAACCGGCCCGGCCGGCAGCGGACATGGAGCAGATCCCGGTGTTCAAGCTGTACGGGGAAACCCGACAGTGGCCGACGCCGGATTTACTGCACTGCGAATCCATCGCCGCCCGCAGCCGGCTGCACGACTGGCACATCCGCACCCACCGCCACGCCGATCTGGTGCACGTGCTGCATATCCGGGAGGGGCAGCTGACGCTGGAATTGGAAGGGCTGGAACATCAGGTGGCGGGGCCGGTGTTCATCGTCATTCCGGCCATGACCATCCACGGTTTCCGTTTCAGCCGGGACACCGACGGTCACATCATTACCCTGGCGCGACCGCTGGCGGAACATCTCGCTGCCTGGCCTGGGCCCGTGGCGCCGGTGCTGACCCGTGCCGGCTTTTACCCGCTGCACGAGGAAGGTCTGGCCGAACGGATCCAGAGGCTGGTGGAGGAAATCGCCGAAGAATACCGGCATCCGGCCGCCGGCCGGGAGATGGCGCTGCACGGGCTGATCCAGGCGCTGGTGACCCAGCTGATGCGGCGCAAGGAGCGCGGCGGCCAGGCCACGGAACCGGCACCGCAAACCGGCAGTCGCTCGGAGCGTTCGGAAGGGCATGTGCGCGACTTCCAGGCCCTGATCGAGAGCCACTTCCTGAGCCAGCCGCGGGTGGAGTGGTTCGCTGAATCCCTGGGCATCACCGCCGCCCACCTCAACGCCCTGTGCCGTCGCGAGACCGGCGCCAGCGCCCTGCAGCTGCTGCACGAGCGGGTGCTGCTGGAGGCCAAGCGCAACCTCACCTACACCAACCTCACCATCAGCCAGGTGTCCGACCTGCTGGGTTTCTCCGAACCGGCCTACTTCACCCGCTTCTTCAAGCGCCTCACCGGCATGACGCCCAAGGCGTTCCGGTTGCGCCATGGCGACGAAGGGTAGGGCGGTCGCCCGTCGGACACAAAAAAGCCCGGAACCAGAGGTCCCGGGCGCAACGGGGAAGGGTGTATCTTCCGGATCAGACCAGGAAGACGGTGACCAGGGCCGGGAATATCAGCAGCAGGGCCAGGCGCAGGAAATCCGAGACGATGAACGGCGATACGCCGCGGAAGATTTCCCCCAGTTTGACGTGGGGCGCCATGGCCTTGATCACGAACACGTTCATGCCCACCGGTGGCGTAATCAGCCCCAGCTCAATGGTCAGCACGGTGACGATGCCGAACCAGACCGGATCGATGCCCAGGGACTGAACGATCGGGTACACCACCGGCACGGTGATCACCAGCATGGCGATGGAGTCCATGAACATGCCCAGCACCAGGTACAGGGCCAGGATGCACAGGATGACCACCATCGGGGCCAGATCGGCGTTGAACAGCAGGTCACTGATCGAGAAGGAGATGCGTGAGACGGAAATGAAGTAGCCCAGCATTTCCGCGCCCACCAGCATGAAGAACACGACGGTGGACAGCGCCAGGGTTTCCTTGACCGCCTGGCACAGCTCGCGGGTGCGCAGCCCCTTGATGACCGCGTACACCAGGGTGGCGAAGGCGCCAACGCTAGCCCCCTCGGTGGGGGTGAACAGGCCGTAGTAGATGCCCAGGATGATCAGCAGGAACACCGCGAAGAACGGCGCCAGCCCGGACAGGGACAGCAGCTTCTCGGTCCAGCTGGTGCGCTCGCCGGCCACCGCCAGGGATGGCTTGAGGCGCATCACCACGCTGATGGTCACCGCATACAGCACCAGCCCCATCAGGCCCGGTACCAGGCCGGCCATGAACATGTCGCCCACGGACTGCTCGGTCAGGATGGCGTAGATCAGCAGCGCGATGCTGGGCGGGATCATGATACCCAGGGTGCCGCCCGCCGCCAGGGCGCCGGTGGCAAGGCCACGGTTATAGCCGTAGCGCTCCATTTCCGGCAAGGCAACGCGGGTCATGGTGCTGGCCGTGGCCAGGGAGGAACCGGAGATGGCGGAGAAGATCCCGCACGACCCCACGGCCGCGATCGCCAGACCGCCTTTCCAGCCGCCGCAGATGGTGCGCGTGGAATGGAACAGCTTGCCGGCCATGCCGGAATGCGCCGCCAGCACGCCCATCAGGATGAACATGGGAATGGCGCTGAAGCTGTAGTTGGACAGTACTTCCACCGGTACCGTCTTGAGCTGGGCGATCGCCGCGTCCCAGGTGATCACCTGGGCGAAGCCGACGAAGCCGACAATCAGCATGGTCAGTGCAACGGGGACCCGTAACACCATCAGTACGAGCAGGGCGCCGAGGCCGATGGCGCCAATCATTTCACTCGCCATGGGACACCTCCGCGTGGGTACCGAAAACGACACTGAGGATGGACTCGATCAACGCGCGCAGACCCAGCAGGAAGCTCATCGCGGCGGCGGCGTAGTAGATCGGGCTCATCGGCAGGCGCAGGTCCTGGGTCACTTCGCCGTGCTTGGCGGCGCCTTCGGCCGAGTTGAGCAGGCCGATGAAAATGACCAGGCCCAGGGCCGCAAAACCCAGCAGGTAAATCCCGTGCAGGCGCGACTTGATGGCCTCCGACAGGTTATGGGTCAGGGCTTCGACCACCACCTGGCTTTTTTCCACGTTGGCCGCCATGGACGCCAACAGGGAGCACAACAGCAGGTAGCTGACCAGCTCGACGCTGCCGGTCACCCGCAGCGCGATGGCGCCGTCGGTGAGCCGGAACAGGTAGCGCGTCGCCACATCGGCGATGGTGACCCCGAGCAGGGCCACCAGGGCGATGCCGGCGATGATCCAGCACAGGGTCGCGAGCTGACGGCTGAAGCTTTCAATCCGTCGTTGCATGACTATCTCCGGAATATCAGTCGGCGCAGCTCTGGCGTGCTGCCAGCGCGGCCTGGTAAACGTCGTGGGCCTGGGTCAGTCCGCGCTCCTCGAGTCCTGAGAGGTAGTCTTCGATTCCTTTCTTCAGCGGAGCCTGCCACTGCGGGTCGTCCAGCGGGTTCTCCACCACCTTGATGGTGTGGCCGGCGTCTTTCGCGGCCTGCTTGCCGGCCTTGTCCAGACCGTTGAACACGGCGCCGGCCTTGCCCGCCCACTTCATGCCGGAGTTGGCGTCGATGGCGGCCTTCTGTTCCGGGCTCAGGCGGTCGTAGCTGCGCTGGTTCATGGTGGCCACGAAGATCAGCGAGTAGAAGGGCACTTCGGTGTGGTATTCGGCCAGCTCGTTGAGGCGGAACACTTTCATGCCTTCCCAGGGAAAGCTCAGGCCGTCGATGACGCCACGCTGCATGGAGGTGTAGATGTCCGGCGCGGGCATGCCCACCGGGCTGGCGCCCATGTTCTCCAGGATGTCCCCGGCCACGGCGGTGGGGCGGCGGATGCGCAGGCCGTCCAGGTCGGAAGGCTTCTCGACCAGCGTGTCACGGGTATGGATGTAGCCCGGACCGGTGGTGAACATAAAGAGCACGTGGGTGTCTTCGTATTCGCTGGCGATCTGGCCGTCGTCGTACAGGGTCTGCAGCACACAGGCACCCTGGCTGGCGGTGCTGGCCACGCCCGGCAGTTCCACAATCTGGGACAGCGGGAAACGGCCCGCGGTGTAGCCCTGGGCGGTGATGGCGATGTCGGAGATGCCGTTGACTGCGCCCTCGTAGGCATCGTCGGCCTTGGTCAGGGTGCCGGACGGGAAGTTCTGGACCCGCAGCTCACCGTTGGAGTCGGCTTCCACGGCGTCGATCCATTGCTCGAAGATGTCCTGGTTGATGCCCGATGCGGCGGGCCAGAAATGGGACATCCTCAGCGTGGAGGCCGCCTGGGCGGTCGCCGATACGCCTGCTACGGACAGGGCGAGGGCAAACGGTAGGTACTTCTTGAGTTTGTTATGCATGAGTGGCTCCGGCCTTTTGGTCTTGTAGATTGCTCTTATAGTTTGGTCTGTCTTTGTTCGAATAACGAACTTATGTTCGCAAGCCGAGTTCGAGTATACAAATCGTTCAGTGTTTCGTGAAGAGCGCATTGACAAAACTGTCGACCCGGATCGCACGTCGCCTAATCGTATGCTTCCTTATTATCCATTCGAAATCCACGGCGGCCTTGTCGGGCGGTGCCATGGCCGGGCCGCTGGCACGTACATGTCATAGCCGTCCGGCGCCGGACGCTCGTCGGGTATCCTTCAATAAAGGAGAGGCGGCAGGTGAATACAAGGGCGCGCCGCGGCCTCCGGCACGGAGGCGCAACGCGGTGACGGAAGGGGGCGCGGGACGCCCCCTTTCCAAAGCGGTGCGTTATTGACCGCTGGTGCAGGCGTTGCTGGCGGCCTGGGCCGCCTGATAGACCTCGCGGGCCGGCAGGCCGCGCTCTTCCAGCTTGCCCAGGTAACTCTCGATGCCCGCCGTGAGCGGGCCCTGCCAGTCCGGGTTCTCCAGCGGTTCCTCGATTTCCAGGATGGTGTGGCCGGCTTCGACCGCTTCTTCCTTGCCCTGGCGGTCCAGTTCATTGAACACCTCGCCGGCATTCTCCGCCCACTTCATGCCGGAATTGGCGTCGATGGCGGCTTTTTCCTCCGGGCTCAGGCGGTCGTAGGTGCGCTGGTTCATGGTGGCGATCAGCCCCAGGGAATAGAACGGAACCTGGGTGTGCTGGGTGGCCAGCTCATTGAGGCGGAAGGTTTTGATACCTTCCCAGGGCAGGCTGACACCGTCGATCACGCCGCGCTGCATGGAGGTATAGATGTCCGGCGCCGGCATGCCTACCGGGGTGGCTCCCATATCGGTCAGCATGTCGCCCACCAGGGACGTGGGCCGGCGGATGCGCAGGCCGGCCAGGTCTTCCGGCGTTTCCACCAGGGTGTCCTTGGTGTGTACGAAGCCAGGGCCGGTGGTGAACATGAACAGCGGATGGGTATCGGCGTATTCGTCGTCCAGGTGGCCTTCGTCGTAGAGGGTCTGCAGCACGCAGGCGCCGGCGCTGGCGGTGGGGGCGATGCCCGGCAGCTCGACGATCTGGGTCAGCGGGAAGCGTCCGGCGGTGTAGCCCTGGACAGTGATGCCGACATCGGCGATGCCGTTGGCCGCCGCTTCATAGATGGCGTCGGCCTTGGCCAGGGTGCCTGATGGGAACATCTGCACGCGCAGCTGGCCGTTGGAATCTTCCTCGACGGCATTGGCCCAGGCCTTGAAGAGGTTCTGGTTGACGTCCGACGCGGCCGGGAAGAAATGGGCGACGCGCAGGGTGGTGGCCGCCTGGGCGCTTAGCGCGGTCCCGGCCAGCGACAGGGCGAGGGCGTAGGGTACGTATTGCTTGAGTTTCTTGTTCATGGGTGGCTCCGGCCTTGTTGTGTTGTTGAACGGCTTGCCGTGTTCGAATAACGAACTTGTGTTCGCAAAGCGACTTCAGTATACAAATCGATCAGTGCTCCGTGAAGGGCGCGTCGACAAATCCGTCGATGCCATGGGGTATTCCCCGGGCACCGACGACGGCAGGGCGAGCGGCTGGTCCGCTCCGGGCTGGTCTCTGGCAAAACCTGCGGCCGCCTCCCCCGACAATCTCGCTCTGACCGGTTTCTTCGACATCGTGCTGGGCGGCTGGATCGGTGGCTGGGTGATCCACTACACGCGCCGGTTCCGGCAACTGGAGGCGCGGATGGAGGCCTGGTGGGGCTAACGGGACACTACTAGAACGTCAGTTCAATCCCGGCGTACCAGGTGCGCCCAGACGCCGGCTCGAAATAACGGTCGTTGCTGGCGTTGATGCGTACGTTGGCGAAGTAGTCCTCGTCCAGCAGGTTGCGGATGCCGGCGTACGCCTTGAGTAAGGTGTCGCGCCCGACGTACCAGCCATCCCCGCCACGCAGACCCAGCAACCAGTAGTCATCGACCTCCACGGTGTTGGCGTCGTCGGCTTTCATATCGCCCACGTAGCGGGTCTCGAGGGCGGCAAAACGCTCGCCGGCGCCGTTCCAGTGCAGCTCGGTGTTCCAGGTCCGCTCCGGCAGACCGGGGATGCGGTTGTCGTCGTAGTCGTTGCCGTTGGCGGTGTAGTCGTCGAAGCGGTAGCGCGCCAGCGTCAGTGCCGACTCCACTCGCCATTGGGGCGCGAAGCGCCAGCCCAGAGCCAGCTCGACGCCCTTGCGGCTGGTATCGCCGGCGTTGCGGTAGAAGGTGCGGTCGTTGTCGCCGGGCAGCTCGTAGGGGATCAGTTCGTCGCGCACGTCCACCCAGAACAGGGTGACGTCGTAATCCACGCCGTAGCCGAGATCGCCGCGCAGGCCCAGTTCGCGGTTGAGCGACTGCTGCGGCTCGATGTCGGGATTGAAGCCGCCCACGCCGCTGGGGTTGGCGAATTCCGAGAAGGTGGGCGTCTCGAAAGCCGTGCTGACGTTGGCGTACACCTGGTGGAACGGCCGGTAGCGGTAGCTCAGCCCGGCCGAGCCGCTCCACTCGCGGAAGGTCTGTTCACCACTCTGGTTGCCGTCGCTGGGGAAGTGGTCGTCCACGGCCAGCTCGACGCGGTCGAAACGGCCGCCCAGGGACAGGGTCAGCTTGTCAGTCAGGTCCAGGTCGGTCTGGGCGAAGGCGCCGACGGCGGTGGCGGTCTGCACCTCGTCGGCGGTGAGCCCGCCGATGTCGCCGGCGAAGGAGACCTCGCGGCGGCCGCGATCGTCGCGCTGGCGGCGCGCTTCCACGCCGGCGACATAGCGCAGCGGCCGTCCGCCCAGCGCCAACGACTGGCGGTACTCGGTGCTGGCGCCGAAGTAGTCGCGGTCGTAATGGATCAGGCTGTCGCCGGGGTAGGGCAGCTGCTGATTGAAGTTACGGCGCAGGTAGAACGTCTTGACGTACCATTCGCCCGGGCCGGCGGAAAGGTCCTGGTATTGCAGCCCCAGCACCTGTTGGTCGACGCTCTGGCCGGTGTCGTACTCCTCGGTGAAACGGCCGGCCTGCTCGCGATCTTCCTCGACCTGTTCGGCGGTCAGGGCGCCTGGATCCTCCGAGCGCGGGTTGTCGAGCAGATTGAATACGGCAGTGAGCGCCCGGTCATCGCCCAGATCGCGTCGCAGCTTACCGTTGAGCAGGTACTTCTCCACGTGGCTGTGATCACGGTAGCCGTCGGTATTCAGGGCCGAGACGCTGAGGTTGTGCGACCAGGGGCCATTTTCGCCGCTGTTGCCGGCGGCAAACTGGCCATAGCCGTCGCTGCCGCCTTCCAGTCGCAGGGTGGTGTGATCCGGCTGGCGGCGACCGTCGGGCGTGGTGACGCTGAGCACACCGCCGGCGGCGTTACCGTAGAGCACCGACGCCGGACCGCGGATCACCTCGATGCTTTCGGCGGTGTTCAGGTCGATGGCATCGAGTTGCGCCTGGCCGTCGGGCAGGGTGTAGGGGATGCCGTCCACCAGCACCGTCACGCCGCGGACCCCGAACGCCGCCCGGGCGCCGAAACCGCGGATCGATACCCGCTCCCCTTGGGCGTAGTTCTCCCGGTTCTGCATGAATACGCCGGGCACCTGGCCCAGGGATTCGTCCAGCTTGAGCCGCTGTTGGCCCTGGGCGATGGCGTCCTCGTCGACCACCGAGGTGGCAGCGGGCGTGTCGTAGAGTTCCCGCTCCAGGCGGCCGGAGGTCACGGTGATGCTGTTCAGTTCGGTGGTTTGCGCGGCGCCCAGCAGCGGGCTGGCGGAGAGAGCCAGCAGCAGCGGGGCCCGGAATCGTTGGGTCGGCATCGCGAAGGGCCTGTGTCGGTCGACGTCGTCGGTAAAAGGCGGATGGCCGTTGAATTGTCCGGTTGGTGGCCGCCGGGGTCAACGTGGCTCCGCGTTCAGTTGCAGCTGTCGCGATAGCTGTCGTCCAGCTCCAGGTCGAGAATGAGGGTGCTGAACTGGCGGTTCACGCTGGCCGTGCACAGGGCGTTGCGCTGGGCTGTGTCGGTCCGGTAAGCGTCCAGGTACTCGGCGTTGAAAACGGCTTTGTTGGCGTCGATGAACGGCTGCAGTTTGTCGCACTCGTCGTACTCGAAGCATTGCTCGTTGACGGCGAAATCGAAATAGTCGACTAGGTCTCCGACCTGGGCCAGGTCGTTCTTGAGGGCGACGGCCAATTCCCGTGTATGCGCCGCGTTGGCCAGCCAGCGGTTGTAGTCGAGCTGGTCGGCGGCGGTGACATCGAACCCCGGATCGTTGGTGTAGCCGTCCATGTTGTCCGGTTCCACGCCATCGCAGCCCTTGTCGACGGCGACATCCAGCCGTGCGGCCATGATGTCGCGTACGTTCTGGTTGCGGATGTCCAGCCAGCGCTCGCCGTCCCAGCCGTCGAGGGCGTTACCGAGATCCGCGTCGTCGAACGCCCCGGCGTCGTCGCGCCAGTTTTCGTAGGAGCCGCCAGAGAAGTAGCAGATCACCTTCTTGCCGCTGGCCTGGAGTGACTGGATCACTGAGATGTCCGCATCGAACAGGTCGATGTCGTACATCTCAACGGCATAGCTTTCGTTGACGGTCCCTTGCAGTTGCCACTGCCAGGTGGTCAGCGGTACCGGCTGATACCAGTCGCCGCCGGTAACGGGGGCGGGTCCGGCTTGATCACCGGTCGACGCCGAGGCGCTGCTGTCAGACGAAGAGCCGCCGCAGCCCGCTGCCGACAGGGCAAGGCACAGAATCGTGAACGCTTTCATAATCACCTTCCTTGATGCACTCGCCGCCATTATAGAGCGGATGGCGGCCTCCGGAGCCGGTGGTTACCAAACATCACGAAGCGATGGTCGAAGGTGGGGCGTTGGCGAGCGGTACTGAGGCGGTTACCCGCGCTGCGGGGACTGGTCTGAGGGAAATCCCCCCAGGCCCGGGGAGGGCCTGGGGGATGCGTCATCAGTAGTGAATGACGGTGCGGATGCTCTTGCCTTCGTGCATCAGCTCGAACGCTTCGTTGATGTCTTCGAGCTTCATGTTGTGGGTGATGAAGGTATCCAGCGGAATCTCGCCTTTCTCGGCTTTTTCCACGTAGCCGGGCAGCTCGGTGCGGCCCTTTACGCCGCCGAAAGCGGAGCCTTTCCAGACCCGGCCGGTGACCAGCTGGAACGGACGGGTGCTGATTTCCTCGCCGGCGCCGGCGACGCCGATGATGATGGATTCGCCCCAGCCCTTGTGGCAGCACTCCAGAGCGGAACGCATCAGCTCGACATTACCCACGCACTCGAAGGAGTAGTCGACGCCGCCGTCGGTCATCTCGACGATGACTTCCTGGATCGGCTTGTCGTGGTCCTTCGGGTTGACGAAATCGGTCGCGCCCAGCTCTTCGGCGATCTTGAACTTGGACGGGTTGATGTCGATCGCGATGATGCGCCCGGCCTTGGCCATCTTGGCGCCGATGATCGCCGCCAGGCCGATGCCGCCCAGACCAAAGATGGCCACGGTGGCGCCCTCTTCGACTTTGGCGGTGTTCAGCACCGCACCGATGCCGGTGGTGACGCCGCAACCCAGCAGGCAGACCTTGTCCAGCGGGGCTTCCTTGGGAATCTTGGCCAGGGACACTTCCGGCAGTACCGTGTACTCGGAGAAGGTGGAGGTGCCCATGTAGTGGTATAGCGGCTCGCCGTTGTAGCTGAAGCGGCTGGTGCCGTCCGGCATGACGCCCTTGCCCTGGGTGGCGCGCACGGAGCCGCACAGGTTGGTCTTGCCGGAGGTGCAGAACTTACACTCGCCGCACTCGGCGGTGTAGAGCGGGATCACGTGATCACCGACTTCCAGGGAAGTCACGCCTTCGCCGACGGCTTCGACAATGCCGCCGCCCTCGTGACCGAGAATGGTCGGGAACAGGCCTTCCGGATCGGCGCCGGACAGGGTGTAGGCGTCGGTGTGGCACACGCCGGTCGCGACGATGCGCACCAGCACCTCGCCGGCCTTGGGCGGTTCCACGTCGACTTCAACGATTTCCAGAGGCTTATTGGGGCCAAAGGCCACGGCCGCGCGGGATTTCATCAGTTGGTTCTCCTCAATTTCGATGTGCCATGCAATTCGATTAGGATAATGCACGCCGCCGCGCTCTGCCCGTCGAATTGCCCCGGATCAGGGACACATCGCCTGTAAATTTGGACACGGCGCACCATCCGCCATTCAGTGAAGAGGTTTTGCATGTCCGAACGCCAGAGACACCGCGTCGATCTGGTCATCTATCCGGGGTTCAAATCACTGGAGGCGATCGGCCCGCTGACGGTGTTCACCTATGCTAACAAGCACCTGGAAAGCCAGGGAATGGCTCCGTTCTACGACATCCGCGTGGCCGCCGCCGTGGCCGGGCCGGTGACGTCCGATACGGTGATGACGCTCGACGCCGCCCAATCGCTGGACCCGGACGATCTGCCCGACACCGCCCTGGTGGCCGGCGCCCACGACATTGAAGGGTCCATGGCCAACGCCCAGGGCGTGATCGACTGGGTGACATCCGCCGCACCGCGGATCAAACGCTTTGCCGCCCTGTGCACCGGCACCTTCTTCCTGGCGCAGGCCGGTTTGCTGGACGGCCGGCGGGCGACCACCCACTGGCGCATGTCGAAACGACTGGAGGAACGGTTTCCTGCGGTTGAGGTGGACGTGGACGCCATTTTCATCCAGCAGGGCAACCTCTGGACGTCGGCCGGGGTGAGCGCTGCCATCGACCTGTCGCTGGCCTTCGTCGAGCGGGACTGCGGTCACAAGCTGGCGCTGGAGGTGGCGCGGGATCTGGTGATTTTCCTCAAGCGCCCGGGCGGACAGTCCCAGTTCAGTGCGGATCTCGCCAGTCAGATGTCCCAGTCCTCCGCCGTGCGACGCATTCAGGCCTGGATCATGGATCACCTGGAGACGCCGTTCACGTCCAACGAACTGGCGGAGGAAGCCGCCATGAGCCTGCGCCATCTCACGCGGCTGTTCCAGAAAGAGACCGGTATGAGTCCTCTGGAATTTGTCGAGCGCTCGCGTCTCGACAAGGCCCGTCGCCTGCTGCAGGACACGGAATTGCCCCTGAAAAGCATTGCCTTCCGCTGCGGCTTTTCGTCGGATGAGCAGCTGCGTCGCACCTTCCGCAAGTACCTCGCCATTTTGCCAACGGATTACCGGGCGCGGTTTTCCAGTCCTAACTGATCGTCCGGGGCATCACGAACGGCGCCCCGGTCCGACGATCTCCTCCCTTAGAAAGTCGAGCAGCCGCGGATGCCGGGCGTGGGCGATGTTGATTCGCAGGGCCGAGCCGGCGTCCTGATCCGACAGCGTGAACAGATGGCCTGGCGCCAGGAAGATGCCTTGGTTTGAAGCCTTGTGGGCCAGCTCGATGCCGTCCACATGCGCTGGTAGCGGGCACCAGACGTAGTAACCGCCGGTTGGCGGCTGGATGTTGTCGATACCGGCCTGCTGAAGGGCGGCCACCGCTTCGGCGCCGGCCTTGGCAACGCGGTCCCGCAGTCGGGTCATGTGGCGGCGGTAGCGGCCACGCACGATCATCTCGTGGATCATTCGCTCGATCACGCTGGAGCCGTTCACCACCGTCAGCATCTTGATGTCGGTCAGTGACCGGATCAGTTTGCGGCTGGCGGCAACGTAGCCGCAGCGCAGGCTCGCGGACAGGGTCTTGGAAAAGGTGCCGACGTAGATCACGCGGTTGAGGGCATCCAGCGACGCGAGGTGGGGCGCGGAACGGGGCAGAATGTCGCCGAACGGGTCGTCCTCGATGATGGTCAGGTCGTGCTGTTCCGCAATGCGCAGCACGGCGTGCATGTTCTGCAGGGGCATCGAGGTGCCGGTGGGGTTGTGCGCCATGGGCTGGACAAACAGCAAGCGGGGCCTGTGCTCGCGAATGGCCTGTTCCAGGCGTTCCAGGTCCAGGCCCGCGGGCCCGCGGGGTACGCCGATGGTCCTGGCCCGCTGTAGGCGGAGTTTGCCGAACATCGGGTAATAGCCGGGTGTTTCCACCAGCACCGGTTCCCCCGCGTCGACAAAGTGCCGCACGATCAGGTCGAGGGCGTGATTGGCACCGAAGGTGAGCAGCACCTGATCCGGGTGAGCGCTGATGGCGCGGTCCGTCAGGGTGCGGGAGATGTCTTCGCGCAGTCCCAGCAGTCCCTGTGGGTTGCCGTACTCGAACTCGTCACCGTTGTCGTTGGTGGGCGCGATGCGCTTGAACTGACGCCGGATATCGGCGTTTTCCATCCAGCTGGCGGGCAAACGTCCATCGCCGGCGCGCACTTCGTAATGCTGGTTCAACTGCTCGCGCAACAGTGAGATCAGGTCCACCGCTTCGGTGAAGTGCTCGGGCTTGATGTCCGGATGGGCCGGCCGGGCCGCTTCCACGTAGAAGCCCGAACCTCGCCGCGGCGTGACATAGCCAGTGGCGACCAGTCTGTCGTAAGCGTCGATGATGGTGTTCTTGGAGACGCCAAAGCCCTGTGCGGCGCTGCGAATCGATGGCAGTCGGGTGCCGGCGGTGAGTTCTCCCTTCTCGATCTGGCTGACGATTGTGTCCGCGATCTGCTGGGCTCGCGCGGGTTGCTGATTCATACCTTCACCTGGATTGTACCCTTATTTTTCTGGGTACAGTGCATGGGACAATTTGGCAAATTGTACCTTGTTCAGTTTTTGTCACTGTCCTAAGTTTTGTACAGGATCCGCACAGAAGTCCAGCCGGAAATAATCTCCGGAGACGATGGGCGAGTCGGGCCGCGGGTTCCGGAGGTCGTCGCTGCAGTGGCGGACACCCGGGACAACCCGGAGCGACCGGAAAACAGCTTCTATAAAAGATCAGGTTCGATAAGAAAATGTGGCGCGTCCGCCATTCCCTGAACGGAGGACGTCGCCACTCACAACGGAGAACGTCATGAAATTACAGGCCAATAACAACCGTCGCAGTTTTCTTAAATCGATGGCCGCGTCCCTGCTCGTTGCCGCGAGCGCGGCCCTGCCGGGACTGGCTGCAGCCGACGAGCTGCCCAGCGTGAACTGGCGCATGCAGGCACTGTGGGACGCCGGGACCACGCCCTACGAGTACGAGAAACAGTTCGTCCAGCGGGTTGCCGACCTGACCGATGGCAAATTCCAGATTCGCCTCTTCGCCGGTGGCCAGCTGGCGCCGTCGGCCCAGGCGTTCGAAGCTGTGCGAGCCGGCGCCTTCCAAATGATGAAAACCTTTGACGGCTACGAGGCCGGTTCCATCCCGGCCTTTGCTTTCACCAGTACCGTGCCTTTCGGTTTCCCCGAGCCGGACCAGTACGAGGCCTGGTTCTACGAGAAGGGCGGTCTGGAGATGGCGCGCGAAGCATACGCCAAGGCGGGTCTGTTCTACATTGCGCCGACCGTCTACGGTCAGGAGCCCATCCACGCCAAGTTCCCGCTCAACTCCCTGGACGATCTGAAGGGTAAGAAAGGGCGTTTCGTGGGGCTGGCCAGCGCGGTGATGGGTGAATTCGGCGTTGCCACCACCGGCCTGCCCACTGCCGAGGTGTATCAGGCCCTGGAAAAGGGCGTCATCGACTTTGCCGACCGCGGCGACCTGACCGCCAACCTCGAAGCGGGTCTGGGGGAAGTGGCGGACTACGTCGTGGTGCCCGGCTTCCACCAGCCCACCACGGCTACCAGTTACGTGGCCAACCAGGCCGCTTATAACAAGCTGCCGGAGTCCTACCAGACGGCGCTGGCGGTGGCTGCACGGGAAATCTCCTCGTCCCTGCGCCAGCATATCCTGGCCCAGGACGCGGTGGCGCTGAAGAAGTTCGAGGAGCAGGGTGTCGAAGTGATTCACCTGAGCCCGGAAATCGTCGCCGAGGGCCGTCCCACCGCGATGAAAGCCTGGCGTAAGGCTGCCGGTGACGACGAGCTGGCCAACCGGGTGCTGGACAGCCAGATCGCCTTCATGAAAGAGCTCGATCTGATCGACTGATCGCATCCGTTACTGACGTAGCTGCCCGGCCTGCCGGCCGGGCAGCCATCCCCTGCTGAGGTTTACTATGCCTGTTCTTCTTGGCTACTGCCGTTGCATTACGGCGGTCAACCGCTGGGTGGCCGGTGCCGTTTCCGCGCTGGTCTTTGTCATGGTGGCGGTGATCAGCTACGAAGTGGTGGCCCGATACTTCTTCGACGCGCCCACCGTCTGGGCCATGGAGCTGTCGACGTTGCTGTTCGGCCCTTATTTCATGCTGGCCGGGCCCTACCTGTTGCACACGGCGGGGCACGTTAACGTCGACATCCTCTACGGCAAGCTGTCCCCGCGCATGGCTGGAGCCATCGATTGCCTGACCTATCCGCTGATTGTTGTCATCGCGGTGATTTTCATCGATCAGAGCCTGCCTGTGGCGATGAACGCCTACAACAGCGGTGAAACTTCCTTCACCGCCTGGAACCCTGCGATCTGGCCGGTGAAGGCGCTGATTCCCGTCGCCTTCGGACTGCTGCTCCTGCAGGCCCTGGCGGAAACTGTACTGGCGGCACGTCGTGCACTGGGCCGGGAGGTGGCGGTATGAGTTCCACCCTGGTCCTGTCGATGATGTTCGTGGGTCTGCTGGTGCTACTGTTGAGCGGCATGCCCCTGGCATTCGTGCTGTCGTCGCTGGCGGTCCTCTTCACCATCGCGCTCTGGGGCACTGACGCCCTGGTCCTGACGGTGCTGCAGACCTTCGATGCCATGACCTCGGACATACTTCTGGCGATTCCACTCTATGTGCTGATGGCCAGCGTGTTGCAGCGTTCGGGCATCATCGAGGCCCTGTACCGGGCCATGGAACTCTGGTTCCGGCGCCTGCCCGGCGGCCTGGCCGTAGGTACCGTTGCCATCTGCACGGTGATGGCGGCGATGACCGGGATCGTCGGCGCGGCGGTGGCGGCGATGGGCATCCTGGCGCTGCCGTCGATGCTCCAGCGTGGCTACGACCAGCGTCTCGCCCTGGGCACGATATGCGCGGGTGGCACGCTGGGGATCCTGATTCCGCCGTCGATCATCACCATCGTCTACGCGGCCACGGCGCAGATTTCGGTGGGCAAGATGTTTGCCGCCGGCATCGTTCCGGGTCTGGTGCTGGCCGGGCTCTACGTGGCCTACATCGTGCTGCGGGCCACCCTGCAGCCAGATAAGGCCCCTCGTGAGTTGAACGGCACGGTCGACCTGCGCGAGATGTTCGCCTCCCTCAAGTCGCTGATTCTGCCGACGCTGATCGTGTTCGCGGTGCTGGGTAGTATCTACGCGGGTATTGCCACGCCCACAGAGGCCGCGGCGGTTGGTGTGGTGGGCGCGATGATCTCCGCGGCCTTCCAGCGCGAGCTGAACCTGGGCAACCTGCGGGCGGCGGCGATGGATACCTTGCGGGTGACCACCATGATCATGTGGATCACCATCGGCGCCAAGATCTTCGTGTCGATCTTTACCGGCACCGGCGGCGCCGATTCCCTGCTGCAGTTCATTCAGGACCTGGAGGTCAACCGCTGGCTGGTGTTGCTGGCGATGATGCTGGTGCTGGTGTTCCTGGGCCTGTTCCTGGATGAGATCGGCATCATCCTGCTGTGCGTGCCGGTGTTCCTGCCGATCATCCATGCCTTCGATTTCGATCCGCTTTGGTTCGGTGTCCTGTTCCTGATCACCGCCCAGATGGCCTACATCACGCCGCCCTTCGGCTACACGCTGTTCTACATCAAGGGCGTGCTACCCGACGGCATCGGCATGGAGACCGTCTACCGGGCGATTGTGCCGTTCCTGATCCTGCAGCTGCTGGCCCTGGCGCTGTTCATCCTATTCCCCGACATCGTGACCTGGCTGCCGGAGCAGATTGCGCAGCCCGCACGGCCCTGATTACAGGAGAAGACTGACCATGACTACGACCACATCCCGCATTCCCGGGCTGCACAAACTGTCCCCCCGGGAGCGCCTGCAGAAGGTGGCGGAAACCGCCGGTCTGGGTGACGACGCCATCGCCCATCTGGCGGATACCGGCAACCTGGATGCGGCCACCGCCGATTCCATGATCGAGAACGTCATCGGCACCCTCAACATTCCCCTGGGAGTGGCCACCAACATGGTGGTTGACGGGCAGGAGGTGCTGGTGCCCATGGCGACCGAGGAGTCCTCGGTGGTCGCCGCGGTCTGCAATGCCGCCCGCCAGTGCCGTGGCAGCGGCGGGTTCACCACCGCCATGTCCGGTTCGCTGATGATCGCCCAGGTGCAATTGGTGGGCGTCACCAATCCTGAGTTTGCCCGCTTGCAGATTTTGGAGCACAAATCCGACATTCAGGCGATCTGCGATGACACCGACCCGGTGTTGCTGAAACACGGCGGCGGCTTTCGCGACGTGGAAGTGCGCGTTCTGGAGGGGCGCGACGGCCCTATGGTGGTCACCCACCTGGTGGTGGACACCCGTGACGCGATGGGGGCCAACGCCGTCAATTCCATGGCCGAGGCGGTGGCACCGCGGGTTGCGGAATGGACCGGCGGGCGTACCTACCTGCGCATCCTGTCCAACCTGGCGGATCGTCGCCTGGCGCGGGCCCGAGCCACCTGGTCGCTGGAGGACATCGGCGGTGCTGAGGTTCGGGACGGCATCCTGGCGGCCTACGACTTCGCCGACATCGATCCCTACCGGGCAGCGACCCACAACAAGGGCGTCATGAATGGCGTCAGCGCGGTGGTGCTGGCGACCGGCAACGACACTCGCGCCGTGGAAGCGGGGGCACATGCCTACGCCGCCCGCTCCGGCCAGTACCGTTCGCTGACTCGCTGGGAAGTGGATGCCGACGGCAACCTTACCGGCACCATCGAGATGCCGCTGGCGGTGGGACTGATCGGCGGCGCCACGCGTTCGCATCCTACGGCCCGCATTGCGCTGGACATCATGGGCATCCAGACCGCTGAACGACTGGCCTGCACCATCGCCGCCGTCGGCCTGGCCCAGAACTTCGCCGCCCTTAAGGCTTTGGCGACCACCGGTATTCAGAAAGGTCACATGGCCCTGCACGCGAAGAACATCGCGGTCATGGTCGGCGCCACCGGCGACGAGGTCGACAAGGTGGCCCAGGAACTGGTGGCCCAGGGCAAGGTGCGGGTGGACGTCGCCGAGGCGATTCTCAAGTCCCTGCGCGGCTGAGGCGCGCTTGCACCGCTGCTCGATTGGCGGCGGTGCGGGGCCGGGCGGCGCAGAGTAAACCACAAAAAGAAAGAGGACTGCAGCATGCGAAAAATTATTCAGATTGCCGTCATCGCGGTGCTTGTCGGTGCCGTGGCCGTGGCTCATGCGGCCTATCCGACCCTGTCGTATCAGTCGAGTAATCAGGGACCGGCGCCAATCCCGCCCAGCGAGCGCGGACTACAAACCATTACCGCCGAGCCCTGGTTCAAGGTGTCGGATGAAGGATTGCAGTTGGAAGGCCCGGCATTTGACCGCGCCGGCAATCTGTATTTTGTGGAAGTGTTCGGTGGTCGCGTATTCAAGCTGACGCCGGAACGGGAGTTGTCCACGATCCTGGGGGAGAACGACTTGGCACCGGCGGGGGTAGCGATCCACCGGAACGGCCGACTCTATATCGCCGGGTTAGGTAACTTCAGGGACACTGGTAGCGTGGTCTCGATCCGGCCGGATGGCTCGGACATGGAAACGGTGGTCGGCCCGGAGCAGGGATATCTTCCGGACGACCTCGTATTCGACGCCCAGGGTGGTTTCTATTTTACCGATTTCCGGGGTACGTCCACCGAGAAGATCGGTGGCGTTTATTACGTTTCTCCGGATCGGTCCACGATCACGCCGGTGTTGCCTGACATGGCCATCGCCAACGGTATCGCGCTGGGACCGCAGGGCAAGGTATTGTGGACCACGGAATTCAGCGCCGGCCGGCTGCACCGTATCGGCTTGAGCGACGCCACCACGATTGCTCCGTTCGGCACGGCGGTACCCTACCAGTTTACCGGCCCGGCGCCGGATTCGATCCGAACCGACCAGGACGGCAATGTCTACGTCGCGATGTATGGCCAGGGCCGTATTCTGGTGTTCAACCGCAACGGCATGCCTATTGGTCAGATTCTGCTTCCGGGGCGGGACGATGGCCACAACCTGCGATCCACCAGCATGGCGTTCCGCCCCGGAACCAGCGAGTTACTGATTTTTACCAACGATTGGGATCAGGGCCGTGGGTCGCAGATCTTCCACGTCCGCGGCTTTGCCAAAGGCACACCACTGTACGCCAACCAGTCCTGAACAGCGGCAGAACGGGTACCGAGAGAGGGATATCATGGCGATTCCAGAGACGGTCAAGATTGTGGAGGTCGGCCCGCGCGACGGCCTTCAGAACGAAGCCGGGATCATTGGCCCGGATGTGAAAGTGGCGCTGATCGAGCGGCTGGCCGACACCGGGTTGTCGGTGGTCGAGGCGGGGGCCTTCGTGTCTCCGAAATGGGTGCCGCAGATGGCGGGCAGCGCTGAGGTGTTTGCAGCGGTCCGGCGTCGGCCGGGGGTGTCCTATCCCACGCTGGTGCCCAACCTCAAGGGCTTCGAGGCGGCGCGTGCCGCCGGAGTTGAGGAGGTGGCGGTATTCGGCGCTGCGTCGGAAAGCTTTTCCCAGCGAAACATCAACTGTTCCATCGTCGAGAGCCTGGAACGTTTCCGACCGGTGGTGGAGGCGGCCCGCGAGACGGGTGTCCGGGTGCGGGGCTACGTCTCCTGTGTGCTGGGCTGCCCTTACGAGGGCGAGATCAGCCCCATGGCCGTGGCGGAGGTGGCGGACCGACTCTACCGCATGGGCTGCTATGAAATATCGCTGGGAGACACAATCGGTACAGGCACCCCGCTGAAAGCCCGGCAGATGGTGGAAACCGTCGCCGGCCATGTGCCCATTGAGCACCTGGCGGCACATTTTCACGATACCTATGGCCAGGCGCTGGCCAATCTTTACGCGGTGATGCAACTGGGTGTTGCCACGGTGGACAGCGCCGTCGCCGGACTGGGGGGCTGCCCCTACGCCAGGGGCGCGTCGGGCAACGTCGCCACCGAGGACGTGGTGTACATGCTCAACGGGATGGGCGTAACCACCGGTGTCGGCCTGCCACAACTGGTTGAGGTGGGGCACTGGATCAGCGGCGAGTTGGGTCGTAAACCGGCTTCCAAAACCGGTCAGGCACTGCTGCGGGCCGAATGAACGGTTGTCGGCCCGTAATGGACACAGTGCCGGAAACGCTGCCGGGCCCCGCTGGCGCGAGGCCCGGCGCGAACGGCTCGGGCCGTTCTACAGGAACGTCAGCCCCAGGCTGATCAGCACGCCGGTGATGAACAGCAGTAACAGGCAGTAGCCCATGATGTCCTTGGCCTTGAGGCCGGCGATGGCCAGCACCGGGAGGGCCCAGAACGGCTGCAGCAGGTTGGTCCAGGCATCGCCCCAGGCGACTGCCATGGCCACGCGCGGGATGTCGGCGCCGAGCTGTTGGGCTGCGGGAATCATGACCGGGGCCTGCACCGCCCATTGACCGCCACCGGAGGGCACGAAAATGTTGACCACGCCGGCGCTGATAAAGCTCCAGAACGGCAGGGTCTCGGCGCTGGCGATGGACGCGAAGCCGCTGGAGATGGTACCCGCCAGGCCGGACTGGGTCATGATCGCCATGATACCTGCGTAGAACGGGAACTGAATGACGATGCCGGCACCGCCGCTGATGGCTTCGTTCAGACTGGTCAGCAGGCGACGCGGTGTCTGGTGCAGGATGATGGCGAGGAACAGGAACATGAAGTTGACGATGTTCAGGTTGAGGCCGCCGCCCTGTGTGAAGTACTGGAAGGCAAACGCCAGGCCGGCAAAACCCACCAGCCAGGCGAGGATGCGGCTGTTCTCCAGGTGTTCCGCCGGGCGCGTGATGGTGGGCGTCTCGGCGCCGCCATCGTCCAGCTTTCCGGGATCGACGAAAATGCTCTCGCTCTGCGGCGGCAGCATCAGGCGGTTAACTACGGGTACCAGGATGAACAGACCGACGACGATGGCCAGGTTGAAGAAGGCAAAGATGGTGTCGCCGGTGCCGATGACGCCGATCATGTCCTGGGCGAAATGGCCTTCAGTGGCGATGGTCAGCGGAATTGAGCCGGCCAGGCCGCCGTGCCAGACGATGAACCCGGAGTAGGCGCTGGCAATAAGCAGCGGATAGTGGACCTGGATCCGTCGGGCCAGCGCCTTGGCGAACAGCGCGCCCACGACCAGGCCGAAGCCCCAGTTGATCCAGCTGGCGACCAGCGCGACGAAGGTCACCAGGATGATCGCCTGACCCGGCGAACGGGCCAGCGCGGCGATCCGGTCGAGGATGCCTTTCACCAGCGGGGTATTGGCCAGCATGTAGCCGCTGATCAGCACCAGCAGCATCTGCATGGAGAACGTCAGCAGGTTCCAGAAGCCATCGCCCCACATGCCGACGACGGCCGTCGGCGACTGGCCTTCCACGCCCATGGCGGCGATGAAGACCACCAGGGTGAGCAGCAGGACAAAAATATACGGGTCGGGCAGGTAGCGCTCCACCAGCCGGACGAAGGGTTTCGATGCGCGATTGAGCATGGGTCTGGTACTCCGTTTATTGTGTTTGTATCGTTGTCGGATTCGCAAAGCTGGGGCGACACGCCAGCATTGCCGCTATGTGGACAATGTAACCACGAAAGCCCCGGAGTCCGGGGCTGGTGTGATTCGCTGGCTTCCGCAACCGGTTTATCCGGTGACGGTCATCTCCGGTACATGGTCCGGGACCGTCAGTTCACCGCCGGTTTTCTCGATGATTTCCTCGACACTCACCCCGGGTGCGCGTTCCTTGAGGATGAAGCGGCCGTCCTCGATCTCAAGGTAGGCCAGATCCGTCAGCACTCGCTTGATGCAGCCGGCCCCGGTCAGGGGCAGGGTGCATGCCTGCAACAGCTTGGGTTCGCCGGACTTGGAGGCATGGGTCATGGTGACGATGATGTTCTCTGCGCCGGCCACCAGGTCCATGGCGCCGCCCATACCCTTCACCAGCTTGCCCGGTACCATCCAGGAGGCGATGTTGCCCTGCACATCCACTTCAAAGGCGCCCAGCACCGTCAGGTCGACGTGCCCGCCGCGGATCATGGCGAAGGAGTCGGCCGAGTCGACGATGGAAGCGCCGGCCTGCGCGGTCACCGTCTGCTTGCCGGCGTTGATCATGTCCGGATCGACCTGCTCTTCGGTGGGGAAGGGCCCCATGCCGAGCAGTCCGTTCTCTGACTGGAGCATGACATCAATGCCGGTCGGGACATAATTGGCCACCAGGGTCGGGATGCCAATTCCCAAATTGACGTAGAAGCCGTCTTCCAGTTCGGCGGCGACACGTTGCGCCATCTGTTCGCGGGTCAGTGCCATGGTCTGTTCCTCTTGTTCTGATTAGGTCGGCGGACGATGGAATGATCCGGCGTTCAGCCGCGCACGGTCCGCTTCTCGATCCGTTTCTCGAAGGTGCCGCAGATCAGCCGGTCGACGTAGATGCCGGGGGTATGGATCGCGGCGGGGTCCAGTTCGCCCGGGGCCACGATCTCTTCCACTTCGACGACGGTGACCTTGCCCGCCATGGCGACCAGCGGATTGAAATTACGGGCGGTGTGACGATAGATGACGTTGCCGTAGGTGTCGGCTTTCCAGCCCTTCACGATGGCGAAATCGCCGCCGAGAGCCTCTTCCAGCACATAGTGGCGGTGGCCGAACCGGCGGGTCTCCTTGCCCTCGGCGATGCGGGTGCCGTAGCCGGTGGCGGTGAAGAAGGCGGGAATACCGGCGCCGGCCGCGCGCATGCGTTCGGCCAGGTTGCCCTGCGGGGTAAGTTCCACTTCCAGGTCGCCGTCGAGCAGCTGTTTCTCGAACAGGGCGTTTTCGCCCACGTAGGAGGCGATCATCTTGCGGATCTGGCGGTCCTCCAGCAGCAGGCCCAGGCCGAAGCCGTCGACGCCGCAGTTGTTAGAAGCCACGGTGAGGTTGCGAGTGCCCTTGCGCTGGATCTCGGCGATCAGGTTTTCCGGGATGCCGCACAGCCCGAAGCCGCCGGCCAGCAGGGTCATGCCGTCTTCCAGGCCCGCCATGGCCTCTTCGTAGGAGCTCACGCGCTTATCGAATCCGGCCATAGTGCCGTCTCCTCTGTGTTGTTGTTGCTGTATTGACCCGAGTCTCGCGGCCGGCTTCTTATTTGTTAAGTTTGTATTTTCGATAGATTAATTGGTTTAATAAAACAATAATGAGGCGCAATCGCTAACCGATTGAATCAGCCCGGGAATGAGTCATGACCGTTAAACAGTTGCGGGCCTTCCTGGCGGTGGCCCAGACACTGAGTTTTGCCCAGGCCTGCGAGCGGCTGCACCTGTCGCAGTCGGCCCTGAGCCTGTCGATCAAGGCGCTGGAGGAGAGCCTCGGCGGTGCCCTGTTCAGCCGCACCACACGCAACGTGCGGCTGACGCCGGAGGGCGAGGCGCTGCTGCCCCTGGCACGTCGGCTGATGGCGGACTGGGACAATGCCCGGGACGAAATACGCCAGCGTTTCGAACTGGAACTGGGACGGGTAACCGTGGCCGCCATGCCCTCGTTCGCCGGTAACCGGCTGCCCGATATCCTCAAGGATTTCCGGGCGCGCTACCCCAAGATTGGCGTCACCATCCAGGACGTCATCAATGAAGATGTGATCGACCTGTTGCAGATTGGCCAGGTGGAACTGGGCCTGGCCTTCGAGCCACCGGCCGCCGCACGTTTGTCCTTCACGCCGCTGTACGTCGACCGCTTCGTGGCCGTGGTGCCGGCGGATTCGCCACTGGCGGCGGCGCGTGACATCGTCTGGAGCCAGCTGCTGGAATACCCCTTCATTGCCCTGCAACGGCCGTCTGCAGTGCGCTACATGCTGGAAGACGCCCTGGCTTCCCGGGAACAGACGCTGCCCGTGGAGTTCGAGAGCCACCAGCTCTCGACGGTGGGCCGGATGGTCGCCAGCGGCCTCGGTGTCAGCGTTGTGCCGGCCCTGTGTATCGGCCAGATGCGGGAGCTGGGCGCCCGCTGCCTGGCGCTGCGCGACCCCGTCATCGAGCGGCCGATCGGGGTGCTTCAGTCTTCCGAGCGGGGACTGTCGGTGGCCGGCCAGGCCTTGCTGGATACTCTGCTGACAACGCCGTTTGACGACCTGTTGCTCTAGCTCACTCCCTCCACAATCACGATATCCACCTCCGCCGCATCCTGGCGCGCGGCTCGCGCCTTGCGGTAGGCGTCCGAGTGGTAGCAATCCAGTGCCTGCTGGTAGCTGGGAAACTCGATGACCACCGTGCGCTGGGGCGTTGCCCGGCCTTCGAGCGCCTGGTTGTGGCCGCCACGGGCGACAAAGCGGGCACCGTGGGCCTGGAAGGCCTCCTTGGCCAGGGCCTGATAGGCGGCGTACGCCTCGGGGGCGGTCACCGTGACGTGGGCGATCCAGTAGCCTTTTGCCATGCTTGCTCTCCTCGTTTATTTTGGCATTCTGTATTATGGTATACCAAAATCAAGAAGTGAAAGAACGGGAATCCTTGCGCGTTGCCCGGTGGTAGCCACTGACAGCAGGCTGACCACCCAAATCGCGGGGCTCCGGGACGGCCGACGACCCGAGAGCTGTGACGACCGGGAACGCTGACGACCAGGCGTGCTGACAAACAAACGCGCTGACAAACAGAGTGCGGACAAACAAGAGTCCCGACAAACAAGAGTGCTGACGATGACGAATTTCGATTCCACCGAGAGCCTGATTGACGATATCCGCCAGGGGCGCATGGTGCTCCTGCTGGACGACGAAGACCGGGAAAACGAAGGTGACCTGGTCATGGCCGCCGAACAGGTGACGCCCGAGGCCATTAATTTCATGGCCACCCACGCCCGTGGCCTGATTTGCCTGACCCTGACGGGCGAGCGCTGTGACCAGTTGGAGCTGACGCCGATGGTGACCAACAACGGTGCCAGCTTCGCCACCGCCTTCACCGTGTCGATCGAAGCCCGCGAAGGGGTGACCACCGGCATATCGGCGGCCGATCGGGCGATCACGGTGCAGGCGGCGGTGGCGCCGGACGCCCATCCCCGGGACCTGGTGCAGCCGGGGCATATCTTTCCGCTACGAGCGAAGGACGGCGGTGTGCTGAGCCGGGCCGGCCACACCGAAGCGGGCTGCGATCTCACCCGACTGGCGGGGCTGGAGCCGGCGGCGGTGATCGTGGAAGTCATGAACGAGGACGGTAGTATGGCGCGCCGGCCGGAGCTGGAAGCGTTCGCCCGCCGCCACGGCATCCGTATCGGGACCATTGCTGATCTGATCCAGTACCGTCTGGCACGAGAGCAGACCGTCGAACATACCGGCCAGCAACCGCTGTCCACCGCGCATGGGGAGTTCGTGCTGCACACCTACGAGGATTTGATCACCGGCGATGCGCACCTGGCCCTGACCATGGGGGACGTGCGCGGTGATACGCCGACGCTGGTGAGGGTGCATTCGGTGGATCCACTGCGCGACCTGGTGGGGGCTGATTACCAGGGGCCGCGTGCCTGGTCGCTGTGGTCGGCACTGGAGAACGTGGCCAGCGCCGGGCGCGGCGCGGTGGTGATTCTGGCCAGCCAGGAATCGTCCCAGAGCCTCTTGTCCCGGGCGACGCGGCAGGACACGCCGCCGCCGGACGCCTCGTCGATCCGCTACTCGCGGGTAGGCACCGGCTCCCAGATCCTGGCCGACCTGGGCATCCGCAAGCTGCGCCTGATGGGCGCGCCGCTGAACTACAAGGGCCTGGCGGGCTTTGATCTGGAAGTGGTGGACATTGTCCAGCCCTGAGCGGATGAGTGGGTGCGGGGCGGCGATGGCCGGCCGCCCCGCCGGATCAACGCTCGTTCACCGCATGAAATGAATGGTGCCGTGCTCCATGCTGCCGGTGTAGATGCCGTAGCTGCCGCCAGCGTGCTCGGCGATGTAGCGCTCCAGTATCTGGCGGATCGCCGGGTAGAAGATCAGCTCCCAGGGCACCTGTTCCGGCAGGAACCAGTCCACCGCCTGGGTTTCGTGGCCGGGGCTGTCGTCCCACGCCAGCATCCGGGCGCGGTAGATGATGTACAACTCGTTGGTGGGCGGGACGCTGAAGATGGAGTAGGGCGTGGTGACGTCCACGTCCATGCCGGTTTCTTCCCAGACTTCCCGACGCGCCGCTTCCTCCACGCTTTCCCCCCGTTCCATGAAACCGGCCGGCAGGGTCCAGGTGCCCACCCGAGGTGGGATGCCGCGCTGGCACAGCAGCAGGCGGCCGTCCTGTTCGATGATGGCGCCGGCGATGACGCGGGGATTGTCGTAGACGATGCCGCCGCAGGCACGGCAGATGTCGCGCTCGTGGGTGTCGCCGGCGGGTACGTCCCGGGTTAGCGGGCCGTGGCCGCACTGGGCGCAGTAACGGGGGCCAGGGTTCGGCATGGCGGCCTCACTGCAGGCTTTGCGCCGCGCTCAGGGGTGGCGTGACGGGTTCGACCGATTCGCCCTGCTTGTCGGCCAGGGCGGCCAGGGCCACCCGGGAGGCGGCCAGGATATGCTCCACGCAGGCGGTATGGGCGGCTTCCGCGTCCCGTGCCTTGATGGCCTCGACGATCTTCGTCATTTCCTGGAAGCTGTCCACGTAGCGTTCCTTCTGCGACACCGAGGTGGCGCGCAGGTAGTTCACCCGCGCCTGCAACTGGCTCAGGAACTGGCCGGCGATGCGGTTGCCGGCCCCTTCGTAGAGCACGCCGTAGAAGTCGCTGACGGCGTTGACGATGCTGACGGTGTCGCCGCTGCGCAGGCTGACCTTGAGGATCTCCCAGGCGTGGTCGAATTCCGCCATCTGCTGGACCGTCGCCTTCTGTGTGAAGAGCTGGACCACCATGCTTTCCAGGACGGTGCGCAATTCATAGATGTCGCGCGCGTCCTCCAGCGTGATGACCGCCACCCGCGGGCCGCGCCCGCCTTCGCTTTCCACCAGGCCTTCGGCTTCCAGGTGGCGCAGAGCTTCCCGCACCGAGGTCCGGCTCACGCCGAGCTTGTCGCACAGGTCACGTTCCACCAGGCGATCGCCCGGCAGCAGTTGAAAACTCATGATGGCCTGGCGCAGCTTGTCGAGCACCATTTCCCGCAGTGTCGGCTGGTTGCGCGTGACTTTGAGGCTGTCGTCCAACGGGGTCCGTTGCATTTCATCTCCTGGCTGCAGGCTGTTGCGGGTGCCGCCTGTGCTTCGGCCGCACCCGTGTTCGCTAGATTTCGCCCATTTCACTGAGCACGTCGCGGGCCTGGCGGAAGGCGTCGATCGCGGCCGGAATGCCGCAGTAGATCGCCGTCTGCATCAGTACCTCGCGGATTTCGTCGACGCTCATGCCATTGTTGATGGCGCCCCGGACGTGCAGGCGCAGCTCGTGCGGGCGGTTCAGGGCTGTAATCATCGCCAAGTTTATCACGCTGCGATCCCGGTCGCTGAGGCCGTCGCGTTGCCACACGTTGCCCCAGCAGTATTCGGTGACCAGTTCCTGCAGCGGCTGGGTGAAGTCGTCGGCGTTCTGCATGGAGCGCTCGACGTGTTCGTTGCCCAGCACCTTGCGGCGCTTGGCCAGACCGCGGTCAAAACGTTCGTTCGGCATGGAAATGTCCTCGTCGCGTTGGATTCAGGAGGCGCGCGCCAGGGCGCGCAGGTTTTCCGGCAACTGGTCCATCTTGCCGCGGCAATAGAGCAGCGGATCAATCTCGTTGCCGCCGCACCAGAGCTTTTCCACCTCGCCCACCAGGATGGCGTGGTCGCCGCCGGGGTAGTCCTCCCAGACGCGGCACTCGAGATAGGCCGCGGCGCCGTCGATCAGGGCGTTCTCCAGCTCGGACCGGTGCCAGTCGATGCCCTCGCCCTTGTCACGGCCTTTGCCGGCGAAGCGGTAGGCGATGGCCTGCTGGTCGTGCCCCAGGATATGGATCGCGAAACGACCGTTGCGCTTGATCACCGGGTAGGAATCCGAATTGAGGCTGGGGCAGATCAGCACCAGCGGCGGCTCCATGGAGACGGCGGAAAACGCGCTGGCGGTGAAGCCCACCAGACGGTTGTCGTCATCGAGGGCCGTTACCACGGTGACGCCGGTTGGGAAGGCGCCCAGGACCTGCTTGTAGTCTTGTGTGTCGATCATGGCTCTCTCCCGTATTAACGCATGATGAAAGGATCGGGCATGGGATCTGAGGACAGGTTGATCCACAGGGTTTTGAGATCGGTGTAGTCGCGCACCGCGTCGATACCGCATTCCCGGCCGTAGCCGCTGGCACCGAAGCCGCCGATCGGAGCCATGGCCGAGACCGCGCGGTAGGTGTTCACCCAGAGGATGCCGGAGCGCACGTCCCGGGCCAGGCGATGGGCACGGGCGACGTCGCGGGTCCAGATGCCGGCGGCGAGGCCGTATTCGGTGTCGTTGGCCAGGCGCAGGGCTTCGGCTTCGTCATCAAAGGGGATCACCGCCACCACCGGGCCGAAGACTTCCTCCTGCACGATGGGCATCTGGTGGGAATCGCACGCCAGGATAGTGGGCGGGTAGTACCAGCCATCCCGCTCGCCCAGACGCTCTCCGCCGCAGAGCACTTGGGCGCCGTCGGTTCGGGCCTGGGTCACCATGCGGTCGATCTGGCCGAGTTGCGCCTCGGTGGCGATGGGGCCCATTTCCGTTTCGGCATCCGCGGGATCGCCAATGCGGATGCTGGCGGCGCGCTCGCGCAGTCGTTGCACCACGTCGTCACGGATGCTGCGCTGCACCAGCAGACGGGAGCCGGCCACGCAGCTCTGCCCGGAGGCGGCGAAGACGCCGGCCACCACGCCGTTGATGGCGCTCTCCAGGTCGGCGTCCTCGAACAGGATGTTGGGGGACTTGCCACCCAGTTCCAGGGACAGCTTGGCGAAGTTCTCGGCGCTGTTACGCACCACGTGGCGAGCGGCGCCGGCGCCGCCGGTGAAGGCAATCTTGCGTACTTTCGGGTGGGCGGTCAGGGCCGCGCCGGTGGACGGGCCGAAGCCGGTCACCAGGTTGACCACGCCCTTGGGGAACCCGGCCCGTTCCACCAGCCGCATCAGCTCGATCAGGCTGGCGGAGGCGTGTTCGGACGGCTTGATCACGATGGTGTTGCCCGCCGCCAGGGCCGGGGCCAGCTTGATAGCGGTCAGGTACAGCGGACTGTTCCAGGGGATGATCGCCGCCACGACGCCCAGCGGCACCCGCACGGTGGCGCCGAACAGGTCCGGTTTGTCCAGCGGCAGGGTCTCGCCCACCACCTTGTCGGCCAGGCCGGCGTTGTAATAGAAGAACTCGGGCAGGTAGCCCACCTGGCCCCGGGTTTCGCGGATCAGCTTGCCGTTGTCGCGGCTTTCCAGCTGCGCCAGGGTTTCGGCATTCTCCGCAATCAGCTGGCCCAGCCGGTACAGCAGTTTGCCCCGGGCGGTGGCGGTCAGGCCCGACCATTCCGGGCCTTCGAACGCCCGGTGCGCCGCCTGGACCGCGTCCTCGACGTCGTCGGCGTCGGCGTTGGGTACGCGGCACCAGGCTTCGCCGGTGGCCGGGTTGTAGCTGTCGAAAGTGGCGCCGGAGCGCGCGCCCCGCCACTCACCGTCGATGAACATCGTCAGCGTATCCAGATTCATCCGAGACTCTTTCATCCAAGACGCTCCTTTTGCAGGGAAGGGCGGTGCACGGTGTCGAGGAAGTCCAGCAGCAGGTCGTTGACCTGATCCGCCGCTTCCACCGGTGCCATGTGCCGCTGTCCTTCCAGAATGTATACCCGGGCGTCGGGCAACTGCCGCGCCAGCTTGTGGGCCATGTCGGGCGTCGATCCCGGGTCCAGCTCGCCGGTGGCCACCAGTACCGGGACGCGGATCGACGCCAGCCTGTCGGCTCCGAAATCGTCCTCGGTGCCGAACAGGGCGTAACTGCGATAATAACCGTCCGGGTGGTTGCTGGTGACCCGTTCGCGGACCGCGGCAATGCACTCCGGCTGGGCCTGGCGGAAAGCCGGGCTGAACCAGCGTTCCAGGGCGCCGTCGACGTTGGCCGCCGGCCCCTGCTCACGGGTCTGGGCCAGGCGCTGACGCACGCCCGACCGCTGGCGTTCGTTGCGATCGAAGACGCTGGAGAGTACCACCATCGCCCGCAGGTGCCTGGGGTGACGCAGGGCAAACGCCCGCGCCACCAGTCCGCCCATGGAGAAACCCGCCACCGTTGCCGCCGGAACCGCCAGCTCGTCGAGCAGCGTCGCCAACTGGTCGGCGTAGTCGTCCAGTGTGGCGTTCTCCGCCGGCAGAGGACTCTCACCGTGGCCCAGCATGTCGTAGGCGATCACGTCGTAATCTGCGGCCAGCGCCGTCATTTGCGCCTGCCACATGGTGGCGTCCAGGCCGACGCCGTGGATCAGGACCACCGGTTCGCCCTGGCCGGCGCGCCAGTAGCGGGTGCCGGAAGGGCTGATGTGTGCGTCGCTGAGCTGCATCTGTCCTCCCGCGCCGCTCACTGTTGAGCGGCCTGTTCGGCTTCTTCAGCCAGTTCCTTCAGGTCCTGGTAGCGATTGCCGATGCGCGGGTGCAGGCGGCCACCGTCCGCGGCGCCCAGCACCACCACGATCTCGTCGGCGCGGGGCGCGTCCTCGATGCGCATTTCCAGGGTGATGTAGTGGGAACGGAAGCCCTCATCGTGCTTGTGCATCATCGGCACCTGGATTGAGGTGCCCGGCGCGCCGCGCTTGTTGGTGAAGCTCAGGTAGCTCTTGGCGTCCACGGCTTCGCGGAAATGATTACCGAAGCGGAGGGTGTGGATGATGGCCGAGGCATGTTCGATCTCCCCTTCGGCACCCACGACGGCGGCTTTACCGTAGGCTTCGACCTGTTCCCCGCCGATCTCGTCCAGCACGTGCTTGACGATCAGCTCGCCCAGCTCCGAACAGCCGCCGCGGATTTCCGGCGACAGATCCTCCACGAAACCGCGTCCGGCCCAGGGGTTGGTCACCACCGCAGCCACGCCGACCATGGTCACGGGCTTGTCACCCGCTTTGCCGGCCTCGATGTAGGTGGTTTCCCGGTAGGTGACGATCTTGCGAATCTCGAAGCTCATTGCGCTCTCCTCGTTGTGACGGGTCCGGTCGGATCCGGTTCCTGATTTTGGTATACCATAATACCAAAAACCAATTCCGGCAATGAGTCGTCTGCCGCAAGCGCTGCCCCGGTGCGTCCGGTAATCGATCATAACCGGAAATAAATGAACAAAATCAGATTATTGGCTTTTACGTATTGACTTGAAATATTCTTTGTCGAAGAAAACCTTTGCATTCTGTATTATGGCATACCAATATATTTCACCGAGGTCTTCGATGACCCATGCATGAAAACGGGCCTCAGAGCCCGTCAGGCCTCTGACAATGAACAAGAACGCCGACAACGGAACTCGGGAGAGCTGGAATGCACGAAGTTCAATCCAACATGCCCAGGCGAGGGCTCTTCGCCGGGGTGAACAAGACGATGGCCATTTCATCGGTGACGATGGTGGTGGCTTTCGTTCTCTTCACCGTGTTGCAGCCGGAACTGGCCAACACGATCTATACCGGTATCAAGCAGTACATCGAGACGGAGCTGGGCTGGTACTACATCCTGACGGTGAACGTGGTGCTGTTCGTGGCCATTGCGGTGATCGTCAGCCCATACGGCAAGCTGCGCCTGGGGCGGGACGATGAGCGTCCGGAATTCTCCAACTTCACCTGGTTCGCCATGCTGTTCAGCGCGGCGGTGGGCACCGGGCTGCTGTTCTGGAGTATCGCCGAGCCGCTGAGCCACCTGCAGGGCAACCCGTTCATCGCCATGGAGGGCATCGCCCCCAACACGCTGGACGCGGCGCAAACCGCCCTGCGCATCACCATCTTCCACTGGGGCTTCCACGGTTGGGCGATCTACATCCTGGTGGGCACGATCCTGGCCTATTTCGCCTATCGCCGCGGCCTGCCGATGACCATCCGCTCGGCCTTCTATCCGTTGCTGGGTGAGCGTATCTACGGCCCCATCGGCCACGCCATCGATCTGTTGGCGATCTTCGCCACCCTGTTCGGTACCGCCACCACCCTCGGTCTCGGCGTGTCGCAGATGAATGCCGGGCTCAACAGCCTGTTCGGGATGGAAATTTCCAGCACCAACCAGGTCCTGCTGGTACTGGGCGTGACGGTGGCGGCAACGGTGTCGGCCGTGTCCGGACTGAAGAAAGGGATCCGGATGCTCAGCGAGTGGAACATCCACCTGAGCATGATCCTGTTCGCTTTCTTCGTCCTGGCGGGACCGACGGTGTTCCTGCTGACCATTTTCACCACCAGTGTCGGCGATTACCTGGGCAGCCTGCTGCCGATGGGCTTCTGGACCAACCCGGATCCCGAAAGCCAGTGGCAGGGCTGGTGGACGCTGTTCTACTGGGGCTGGTGGCTGTCCTGGGGCCCGTACGTGGGCATGTTCATCGCGCGGATTTCCCGTGGGCGCACCATCCGTGAAGTGCTGTTCGGCGGCATGCTGGCGGCCACCCTGGGTGCCATGGCGTGGATCGTGATTTTCGGCGGTACTGCGTTGCACCTGCAGCTGTTCGGTGGGGTCGATCTGGCCTCGGTGGCCAACGACAACGTCACCAAGGTGCTGTTCCAGACCATCGAGGCGCTGAACGTGCCCTGGCTCACCAGCTTCATGGTGGGTATGGCCACGCTGATGATCGTCACCTGGTTCGTGACCTCGGCCGACTCCGGCACCCTGGTGATCTGCACCATCCTGTCCCAGGGCAACCCGAATCCGCCGCAGCTGTATCGCGTGATCTGGGGTCTGGGCCTGGGTTCCACCTCGGCCGTCCTGCTGTTGGCCGGTGGCCTGCAGGCCCTGCAAACCGCCGCGATCGCCGCCGCACTGCCATTCTCTGTGGCGCTGCTGGTGATGTGCTACTGCCTGTTCAAGGCCCTGGCGACGGAACCGGTCGGCGAGGCGGCCGCGGTCAAGCAATCCGAAGCGTCGTAACGACGAACACCCAAGGAGACCACAACAATGCAGTTTTCGTTATTCCTCCATATGGAGCGCTATCCGGGCGACAAGAGTCACCAGCAGTTGTTCGAGGAACTCTGCGAGCTGGTGAAGATTGCCGAGGACGGCGGTTTCCGGACGGCCTGGATCGGTGAGCACCACGGCATGCAGTTCACCTCATCACCCAGCCCGGTGGCGCAGCTTTCCTACCTGGCGGCGAAGACCGAACGCATCCGGCTGGGGGCGGGCACCTTCGTCGCGCCCTTCTGGGATCCGATCCGTCTGGCAGGCGAAGCGGCGCTTCTGGATGTCATCAGCGGCGGTCGGCTGGAGTTCGGCATCGCCCGTGGCGCCTACCAGTTCGAGTTCGACCGGATGACGGATGGCATGAAGGCTTCCGAGGGTGGCGCGGCGCTGCGCGAGATGGTGCCGGCGATCCGCGGCCTGTGGCAGGGCGACTACAGCCACCAGGGCGAGGTGTTCAACTTCCCGACCACCACCAGCGTGCCCAAGCCGGTGCAACAGCCCCTGCCGCCCATGTGGATCGCGGCGCGGGACCCGGCCTCCCACGATTTCGCGGTGGCCAACGGCTGCAACGTCATGGTCACGGCCCTGATGAAAGGGGACGAGGAAGTGGCCGATCTGGCGCGGAAGTTCAACACCGCCTGCGCCGATCACCCGGAAATGGAACGCCCGGAGCTGATGTTCCTGCGCCACACCTACGTGCACGATGAGAGCGATCCGGATGGCTGGCGCCCGGGAGCGGAAGCGCTCAACCGCTTCTACCGTTACTTCATGGCCTGGTTCAAGAACGACCAGAAGGCCATCGACGGCTTCTTCGAGCCGGCGTCCGAAGCCGATGTGGCGGATAACGCCGAGTTCGACCTGGAAACCCTGCACCGCAACATGATGATCGGTACCCCGTCGGAGCTGGTGCAGCGGCTCAAGGGATACGAGGCGCTGGGCATTACCGAGTACAGCTACTGGACCGACAACACGCTCCCGTTCGAGGAGAAGAAGCGGTCCCTGGAGCGGTTCATCAAGGAGGTGATGCCTCACTTCAACTGATTGTCGAGACGACCCATCGGCTGCCACGCGACGGCAGCGACCCCGTTTGCGCCCGGCGCCTGTCATACCTGGCCGGGCGCCTTTTTTTGTCGCAGGCTGATGTCGCCGGTTGATCCCGCCTGTGCGGGGCGGGGACGGTCAGTCGTCGTAGTGGATAATCGACAGCAGCTTGATGGGCACCTTGCGCAATTCTTCCGGACCGTGGGGCACCTCGCCGTCAAAGGAGAGGGAGTCACCGGGTCCCATTTCGTACAGGTGGTTGCCGTGCCGGTAGAGGATGTCGCCCTCCAGGATGTAGATGAACTCCAGTCCCGGATGCGAGAAGGTGGGAAAGACCTCCGCCGCGTCGTCCATGGTGATGAGGAAGGGTTCGTAGCTCTTCTGGCTGCCGCGGTGGTAGTTCAGCAGCTGGTAGGTGTGGCCTTTCTCCGTGCCGCGGCGGACCACTTCCATCCCTTCGCCCGCCTTGGTGAGCTGGGCGCCGCCGTCCGGCCGGTCGTAATCGCTGAACAGTTGGGAAATGGGCAGGCCGATGGCATCGCACAGCCGGCTCAGGGTCTCCAGGCTGGTGGACACCTGGGCGTTCTCGATCTTGCTGACCATGCCCTGGCTGAGTTCAGCGATGCGCGCCACATCGGTGATCTTCAGGCCTTGTTCCTGGCGTTTGCGCTTTACGCGCATGGCGATGTACTGCTCAAGCTTGAGGCGGGGATTGTGGGTGTCCCGGCTGAAGCTGATCTTGCCTTCTTCCAGTGCTTCGATATGGCGCGAGGGCGGCGTAGCGGACGGCATTGGGGTCTCCTGAGTCACGGCTGTAGTTTAGCGCCAATATTCCTGATCGGAAAATTTCCTTCCCGTTTTGCGTTTGAATCCGGCCATGCGGATGCCCAGCCGAATGTTTTCAGCGTGTGTCGGCCCGCGTTTGAACCTGAATGGTGCGCGCCGGCCTTGCTTTGGTGCGTTTGCGAGCATGATTTCGGCCCGTTTGTTCAGGGTCGCAATTATTCCTGATAAGAAAAAAATATTCATAAACGGCCTGTTTTCAGGCAGTTGCCGCCCACGTCTGAATTTTTCGCCCGCCTGACGCCAGATTGGCAAGCCTTGTGCTTTACCTAAGGGAAACTAATTTTCCTGGTAGAGAAATAAAGGCTTGGCAATGGCACTCAATCCCGAAAACACACGACGCTACCGCATCACCATCTCCTGTCCCGATACCGTGGGCATCGTCGCTGCGGTGTCCCAGTTCATCGCCGACCACAATGGCTGGATCGGCGAGGCTCACCAGTTTGCCGACCCCGAGGCCTGCCTGTTCTTCATGCGCTATGAGGTGGTCGCCGACTCCCTGCCGTTCGGTCTGGAGGCCTTGAAGGCCAAATTCAGCGAGGTGGCCGAACGCTTCGCCATGAACTGGGAGATCACCGATTCCGCCGGGAAGAAGCGGGTGGTGGTGATGGTCTCCAAAGAGGCCCACTGCCTGTCGGACCTGCTGTACCGCTGGCGTGCCGGCGAACTGGATTTCGACATTCCCTGCGTGATTTCCAACCACGACACCCTGCGTTCCTACGTCGAATGGCATGGCATCCCGTTCGTCCATGTGCCTGTGGACAAAAACGACAAGGCGCCGCACTTCCAGGCGGTGCAGGAACAGATCGCCTCGGTCGAGGCCGATTGCATCGTGCTCGCCAAGTACATGCAGATCATCCCCGAGGCGCTGTGCGAGCAGTATCCGGGGCGGATCATCAACATCCACCACAGTTTCCTGCCGTCTTTTATCGGCGCGCGCCCCTACCACCAGGCCGCCGAGCGTGGTGTGAAGCAGATCGGCGCCACCTGCCACTACGTCACCCCGGACCTGGACGCCGGCCCGATCATCGAGCAGGACGTGCTGCGGGTGACCCACCACAACACCACCAAAGACATGGTCCGGCTGGGCAAGGACGTGGAGAAAGCCGTCCTCGCCCGGGGCCTGCGTTACCACATCGAGGACCGGGTGCTGGTGAACGGCAACAAGACCGTTGTCTTCGCCTGAGCCGGTTGGGAGAGAACAATGTCCTGGCATCTACTGAAATACGGGTTCAAACGCGGCCACGACGAGCCGCGCTTCTTCCCCGAACCCAAGGAACTGAAGTCGGAATACGACGTGGTCATCATTGGCGGCGGCGGCCACGGCATGGCCTGCGCCTACTACCTGGCCAAGGAGCACGGCATCACCAACGTGGCGGTGCTGGAGCAGGGCTACATCGGGGGCGGCAACACCGGTCGCAACACCACCATCGTGCGCTCCAACTACCTGACGCCGGAGGGGGTGAAGTTCTACGACACCAGCGTGAAGCTGTTCGAGGACCTGTCCGACGAGTTCGACCTCAACATTTTCTACTCCACCCGCGGCCACTTCACCCTGGCCCACACCGACAGCGCGATGCGCACCATGCGTTGGCGGGCCGAGGTCAACAAGCACTATGGCATCGACAGTGAGGTGGTCGGTCGCGACGAGATCGCCAAGGCGGTGCCGTACATGGACCTGGACTGCGCCGGCCACACCCCGGTGATGGGGGCGCTCTACCATGCGCCGGGCTCGGTGGCGCGTCACGATGCGGTGGCCTGGGGCTACGCCCGTGGCGCCTACAACCGCGGTGTCGAGATTCACCAGAAGACCCGCGTCACCGGTATCCGCACCCGGGACGGCAAGGTCGTGGGCGTGGACACCGACCGCGGCGCCATTCGCTGCGGCAAGGTGATCTCCATGGTGGCCGGCTCCACGCCGCGCATTACCGAGATGGTGGATTTGCCCACGCCCATCGAGATCTTCCCGCTGCAGGCCTGCGTGTCCGAACCGGTCAAACCGTTCATGGACACCATCGTGGTGTCCGGCAGCCTGCACGTCTACATCAGCCAGTCGTCCCGCGGCGAGATGGTGATGGGTGCCTCGGTGGACCCGTCGGTGCTGCACTCCACCCGCTCCACCTTCGACTTCGTCGAGGGGCTGACCGACCAGATGGTGGACCTGTTCCCGTTCATGAGCCGCCTGAAGGTCATGCGTCAGTGGGCGGGCATGAGCGACCTGACCCCGGACTTCGCGCCGATCATGGGCAAGACCCCGATCGAGGGCTTCTACCTGGACGCCGGCTGGGGCACCTGGGGCTTCAAGGCCACGCCGGTGAGCGGCAAGACCATGGCCTGGACCGCCGCCAACGACCAAACCCACGAACTCATCGAACCGTTCCGCTACAGCCGCTTTGCCGACTTCGACCTGGTCGGCGAGAAGGGCGCGGCGTCGGTCGGACACTGAGGAGCCGGAGCATGAAGTTACTGGATTGCCCGCTGATCGGGCGCCGCCCCATCAGCGAATTCGATTACGTTGGCGAGGTCCGCAAGCCACCGGTGGACGGCGACAGCGCCGCCTGGTCGGACTTCGTCTTCAACCGCCGGGGGGCGCCGGGCGTGCTGCGCGAGCGCTGGTACCACCGGCCCACCGGTTACTGGTTCGTGTTCGACCGCGACACCCTGACCGACGACATCAAGGCCGTGGTCGATGCCCGGGAGGTGCGCTATGACATCCCGGCTTGATCCCCAGCCGCTGGAGTGGATCGACCGCGACACGCGGCTGTCATTCCGCTTCGAGGGCCAGACCTTTACCGGCTACCAGGGCGATAGCATCAGCTCGGCGCTGCTTGCTTCCGGCCAGACCCTGTTGGGCCGCAGCTTCAAGTACCACCGCCCGCGCGGTGCGCTGACTCTGGCCAATCACGACGTCAATGCGCTGCTCCAGAGCCGCGAGTGCACCAACATCCGGGGTGATGTGGAGCTGCTGCGCGAGGGTCTGGAGCTGCACGCCTGCAACGTCAACGGCACGCTGGCCAACGACCGGGACCGCTTCATCGGCCTGTTCGCCCGGTTCATGCCGGTGGGCTTCTACTACAAGGCGTTCCACACGCCAAAGAAACTGTTCCCCTTCTGGGAACGCAAGATCCGCGAAAAGGCGGGGCTGGGACGGGTCGACACCCGGTGGACCGAGCAGCGCCAGTCCAAACGCTACGATTTCTGCGACCTGCTGGTGGTGGGCGCCGGGGCCAGCGGCCTGCAGGCCGCGCTGACCGCCGCCGAGGCCGGAGCTGACGTGGTGCTGGTGGACGAGAACCCGCACATCGGCGGTAGCCTCGACTACCAGCTGGCCAACGAGCCGGCCGCGGCCGAGGTGCGCGCGCGCCTGAAACAGCAGGTGCGCCGTCATGCCAACATCCGCCTGTTCGAACAGCATGTCGCCGCCGGCTGGTACACCGATCATTACATCCCGCTGGTGGGGCCGGGCGGCATCACCAAGATGCGCGCCCAGGGCATGATCTGCGCCACCGGCGTGATGGAGCAGTTGGCGGTGTTCCGCAACAACGACCTGCCCGGGGTGATGATGGCGTCCGCCGCCCAGCGGATGATCGCCCGCTACGCGATCAAGCCCGGTCAGCGCGCGGTGGTCCTCTGCGCCAACGCCGAAGGCTACCGTGCCGCGCTGGACCTGCTGGCCGCCGGCATCGAGCTGGCGGCGGTGGTGGATATGGATAACGACGCGCCCCGGGGCGACTGGGCCCGCCAAGTCGCCGACCAGGGCGTGGCCGTCTATCGCGGCTATGGCGTTTACGAAGCCCAGGGCGACCAGCGCCTGCAGGCTATCCAGGTGGCGCCGTTCGATGGCCGTGACTGCGATCCGTCAAAGCTGGCGACCATCGGCTGCGACCTGCTGCTGATGAGCGTGGGATGGGCCCCGGCGGCGCAACTGCTGTACCAGGCCAGGGGCTCACTGGGCTATGACGACAGCCTGCACCAGATCCTGCCCCGCGAGCTGCCGGCCGGCATCCACGCCTGCGGTCGCGTCAATGGCGCCTTCACCCTGGAGCAGCGGCTGGCGGACGGCGAACGCGCGGCTCACGCCGCCCTGGCGGAGTTGCAGGGTGCCTCGGTGCAGACCGGCATGGCCGCCCATCGCGACAGCCTGGCCCACAGCCACCCCTGGCCGATCGTGTCGCATCCGGCGGGCAAGAACTTTGTCGACATGGACGAGGATCTCCAGCTCAAGGATCTCATCCATGCGGCACAGGAAGGCTTCGACAACATCGAACTGATGAAGCGCTTCTCCACCATCGGCATGGGGCCGAGCCAGGGCAAGCATGCCAACATGAACGGCATCCGCATTCTGGCGTCGATCCGTGGGCAGTCGATCGACCAGACCGGTTCCACCACGGCGCGGCCCATGTTCCATCCGGTGCCGGTCAGCGCCCTGGCGGGCCGGCGCTTCCGCCCGGAGCGCCGTACCCCGATGCAGGCCTGGCACGAGGCCAACGGGGCGCAGATGATGGAAGCCGGGCACTGGCAGCGGCCGGAGTACTACGGCCAACCGGAAGAGCGCGAACAGGCCATCCTGCGCGAGGCCCAGGCGGTGCGCAGCGGACTGGGGCTGATCGACGTGTCCACCCTGGGCAAGATCGAGGTGCTGGGGCCGGATGCGGCAAGGCTGCTGGATGCGGTCTACACCATGAAAATGTCCACCATCAAGCTGGGCATGACCCGCTACGCGCTGCTGGTGGACGATAGTGGCGTGATCATCGACGACGGCATCGTTGCCCGCCTGGCGGAGGACCGCTTCTACGTCTCCGCCACCACCAGCCACGCCGCCGCCACTTTCCGTCTGCTGTCCCAGACAGTGATGGACCTGGGGCTGGACGTGCGCCTGGTCAATCTCACCGACTCCCTGGCGGCGATGAACCTGGCCGGCCCGCTGTCGCGCCAGCTGCTCCGGACGCTGACCGATACCGATCTGGACGAGGACCGCTTCCCCTATCTCGGCATCCGTGAAGGCACCCTGTGCGGTGCGCCGGTGCGGCTGATCCGCGTCGGCTTCGTGGGCGAGCTGGGCTACGAGATCCACGCGCCCGCCCACAAGGCCCTGGAGATCTGGCGCACCCTGATGAGCGCCGGGGCCCAGCACGGCATTCGCCCGTTCGGGGTCGAGGCCCAGCGCATCCTGCGCCTGGAGAAGGGGCACGTCATCGTTGGCCAGGACACCGACGGCCTGACCAACCCCTTCGAGGCCAACATGCCCTGGGCAGTGCCGCTCAAGAGCAAGCCCTGGTTCACCGGCAAGCCGTCCCTGGCGTTGCTCAAGGAGCGCTGCGCGCGCCGGCTGACCGGCTTCGTGCTGCCCCAGGGCTACAGCGGCGAGCGCATCAAAGAGTGTCACCTGATGATCGAGCGGGGTGACATCGTCGGCCGGGTCAGCAGTATCGGCTACAGCCCGGCGCTGGGCCGCTACATCGGCCTGGCCATGGTGGACCTGCCGCTGGCGAACGAGGCGCCAACCCTGCACGTGCGGGTGGACAGCGGCGCGCTGGTGGCCGTCTCCCCGTGCAAGACCCCTTTCTACGACGCCGATGGCGCACGCCAGACGGCCGACCTGACGGAGGTGGCGTGATGGCTGCATTGACCGTAACGCAACGCCGCGACCTGAGCGGCTACCTGATTACCGGGCCCGGCAGTGCCGCCGCCCTGGACGCCGATGGCCTGCCCCGGCCCCGGGAACAACTGGCCGCCGCGGAACAGGACGGTGCCCTGGTAGCCCGCACCGGTGCCGACGAATACCTGCTGTTCCTGCCCGGCGACCGTCAACCGCCGGCCGACTGCTGGTGCTTTAGCCGCGCCGACCGGGTGCTGGCGGTCCACGGCGACGACTGGCGTGAGCTGCTGGCGCGGGTGTGCCAGTACGATTTCCGCCATTTCGGGCCGGGCGACTGGCTGATGGCCTCGCTGGCCGGGGTCAACGCCTGGCTCTACCGGACACAGGAAGACGGCACGCTGCTGGTCGGCGTCAGTGACGGATTCCACCGCTATCTCGAAGACCTGTTCAGCGACCTGGTTTGCGAACTGGAAGATTCAGCGACCTACGAAGGAGGTGCGTCATGACGCCCACAGAGATCAGTCATTTCATCGACGAGAACGAGATCAAGTACATCCTGGCGCAGTTTGTCGACATCCATGGCGTGGCCAAGACTAAGTCGGTCCCGGCCAGCGGCCTGGGCAATGTGGTCGAGAGCGGCGCCGGTTTCGCCGGCTTCGCGGTCTGGGGCATGGGCATGCAGCCTCATGGCCCGGATTTCATGGCCCGCGGCGATCTGGCGACTCTCAGCAAGGTGCCCTGGCAGCCGGGCTACGCCCGCATCGCCTGCGACGGCTACGTCAATGACGCGCCCCACCCGTATTGCTCGCGGGTGATCCTCAAGCGCCAGTTGGCGCTGCTGGAGGCGCGCGACTGGACCCTCAACACCGGCCTGGAGCCGGAGTTCTCGCTGTTCAACCGGGCCGAGGACGGCAGCCTGATGCCGGTGGACGAGAGCGACGTGCTCGACAAGCCCTGCTACGACTACAAGGGGCTGTCCCGCTCGCGGGAGTTCCTGGAGCAGTTGGTGGAGTCGCTGCAGGCGGTGGATTTCGACGTCTACCAGATCGATCACGAGGACGCCAACGGCCAGTTCGAGATCAACTACACCTACAGCGACGCGCTCACCTCGGCCGACCGGTTTACCTTCGTGCGCATGGCCGCGGGCGAGATCGCCAACAAGATGGGCATGGTGTGCTCGTTCATGCCCAAGCCGGCCTCCGACCGGACCGGTAACGGCATGCACTTCCACCTGTCGATCACCGACGCCGACGGCAAGAACCTGTTCCACGATCCCAGTGATCGCCACGGCATGGGGCTGTCGAAGCTGGCCTACCACTTCACCGCGGGCATCCTGGAACACGCCCGCGCCATCTGCGCCTTTGCCGCGCCGACGGTCAATTCCTACAAGCGACTGGTGGTGGGCGGCAGCGCGTCCGGCGCCACCTGGGCGCCGGCCTACATCTGCTACGGCGACAACAATCGCTCCGCCATGGTGCGGGTGCCCTACGGCCGCCTTGAGTTCCGCCTGCCGGACTCCGGTTGCAACCCATACCTCGTACACGCTGCGCTGATCGCCGCGGGCATGGACGGGGTGGAGCGGGAGCTGGACCCGGGCGAGCCGATGAACGTCAACCTGTACGACCTGTCGCTGGAGCAGATCCAGGCCAAGGGCGTCGGCATCCTGCCGCAGAACCTGAACGAAGCGCTGGATGCGCTCGAGGCGGACACCCTGTTCACCGAGAAGATGGGGCCGGAAATCGTGTCCGAGTTCCTCGCCGTCAAGCGCGCGGAATGGGTGGAGTACAGCCGCCACGTCTCCGACTGGGAAATCAAACACTACGCCGAGTTCTTCTGATCCGGCGCAGCCAATGAAACAACGCTTTATCGCCGGCAGGGCCGGCATGAGGTCAGCAATATGTGTGGAATTGTAGGTCTTTACCTGAAAAATCCGGCGCTGGAGAGCCAGTTGGGTGCACTGTTCGAGCCCATGCTCATCGCCATGACCGACCGCGGTCCCGACAGTGCCGGTTTCGCCATCTACGGCGACGAGGTGCCGGCCGGGCACACCAAGGTCACCCTGCGTCATGGGGACGACGATTACGACTGGGAAGCCCTGGCCGGGCGTATGGGCGAAGCGCTGGGCGCCGAACTGTCCTGGTTCGGCAATGCCAACGTGGCGGTGTTCAAGATCGCCGCGGACGAGGCGCGGGTACGCGGCTGGCTGGAAGACAGCGCCCCGGACGCCCTGATCCTGAGCATCGGCCGCTCCATCGAGATTCTCAAGGAAGTGGGGCTGCCGGAGCACATCGCCGGCAAGTTCCAGCTCGGCCGGATGCAGGGCAGTCACATCATCGGCCACACGCGCATGGCCACCGAGTCCGCCGTGACCATGGAAGGCAGCCATCCGTTCACCACCGGTATGGACCTGTGCCTGGTGCACAACGGCTCCCTGTCCAACCACAACCGCCTGCGGGAGAACCTCAAACGCGAGGGCATCCGCTTCGAGACCGATAACGACTCGGAAGTGGCGGCGGGCTACCTGACCTGGCGCCTGGGGCAGGGCGATTCCCTGAAGCAGGCGCTGGAGCACGCCCTGGACGACCTGGACGGTTTCTTCACCTTCACCATCGGCACCCGCAACGGTTTCGCGGTGATGCGCGATCCCATCGCCTGCAAGCCGGCGGTGCTGGCGGAAACCGACGACTACGTCGCCATGGCCTCGGAATACCAGGCCCTGGCCAGCCTGCCGGGCATCGAGAACGCCCGGGTCTGGGAGCCGGAGCCGGCCACTTTCTACGTCTGGGAACGGGACGCCTGAGGAGCACCACCATGAAAACATTCGATCTGAGTCAAACCCCCGTGCGCGACCTGAACCAGACGCTGCACGACCAGGCCGCCGAGTGCGTCGAGCGGGAATTCGACGTGCTGCAGCCCAACGGACAGCACAACATCGCCTGCGGCATCGACCAGAACCTGTCGGTCACCGTCCACGGCCACGCCGGCTACTTCTGTGCGGGTATGAACAAGAAGGCCACCGTCACCGTTCACGGCAATGTGGGGCAGGGTGTGGCCGAAAACATGATGTCCGGCACCGTGCGGGTCAAGGGCGATGCCTCCCAGGCCGCCGGCGCCACCGCCCACGGCGGGCTGCTGGTGATCGAGGGCAACGCCGGCGCCCGCTGCGGCATCTCCATGAAGGGCGTGGACATCGTCGTCAAAGGCAACGTCGGCCACATGAGCTGCTTCATGGGCCAGGCCGGCAGCCTGGTGGTCTGCGGCGACGCCGGCGACGCGTTGGGGGATTCGCTCTACGAGGTGCACATCTACGTCAAGGGCAGCGTGAAATCCCTCGGTGCGGACTGCGTGGAAAAGGACATGCGTCCCGAGCACATCGAGGAACTGGGCAACCTGCTGAGCCGGGCCGGTATCGACGAGGACCCCGCACGGTTCAAGCGATACGGCTCGGCCCGGCAGTTGTACAACTTCAAGGTCGATAACGCAGCCGCCTACTGAGACTGATCGCGAGAGGATTGAATCATGAGCAACGAATCCACCCAGCACGCTGAACGCGACCCGCACGCGGGTCTGCGCGAATCGGCCACGTTCGACCGCACCACCATGGCGGAAATCCGCCGCGCGGCGGAAACCGGCATCTACGACATCCGCGGCTTCGGCGCGAAGCGCAAGCTGCCGCACTTCGACGACCTGCTGTTCCTGGGGGCGAGCATGTCCCGCTATCCGCTGGAAGGCTATCGCGAGAAGTGCAACACGGCGGTCACCCTGGGCGATCGCTTCGCCAGGAAACCGATCCAACTGGACATCCCGGTGACCATCGCCGGCATGAGTTTCGGTGCCCTGTCCGCCAACGCCAAGGAAGCGCTGGGCCGCGGCGCCTCGGAAGTGGGCACCTCCACCACGACCGGTGACGGCGGCATGACCGCCGAAGAGCGCGGCCAGTCGAAGAAGCTGGTGTACCAGTACCTGCCGTCGCGTTACGGCATGAACCCGGACGACCTGCGCAAGGCGGATGCCATCGAGGTGGTGCTGGGGCAGGGCGCCAAGCCCGGTGGCGGCGGCATGCTGCTGGGGCAGAAAATCAGCGACCGGGTGGCCCAGATGCGCACCCTGCCGAAAGGCATCGACCAGCGCTCGGCCTGCCGTCATCCGGACTGGACCGGTCCCGACGATCTGGCCATCAAGATCCAGGAGCTGCGCGAGATCACCGACTGGCAGGTGCCCATCTACATCAAGGTGGGCGCCACCCGCACCTATTACGACGTCAAGCTGGCGGTGAAGGCCGGGGCCGACGTGGTGGTGGTCGACGGCATGCAGGGCGGCACCGCCGCCACCCAGGATGTGTTCATCGAACACGTGGGCATACCCACCCTGGCGGCGATTCCCCAGGCGGTCCAGGCGCTGCAGGAGATGGGCATGCACCGCAAGGTACAGCTGATCGTCTCCGGCGGCATCCGCAACGGCGCCGACGTGGCCAAGTGCATGGCGCTGGGGGCGGACGCGGTCGCCATCGGTACGGCAGCGCTGATCGCGCTGGGCTGTAACCACCCCCGCTATGACGAGGAGTTCCACCAGATCGGCTCCGCCGCCGGGTTCTACGACGACTACCAGGAGGGCCGCGACCCCACCGGTATCTCCACCCAGGACCCGGCGCTGAGCCAGCGTCTTGACCCGGTGGCCGCCGGACATCGTCTGGCCAACTACCTGCGCGTGCTGACCCTGGAGGCCCAGACCCTGGCGCGGGCCTGCGGCAAGAACGACCTGCGCAACCTGGAACCCGAGGATCTGGTGGCGCTGACCGTCGAAGTCTCCGCCATGGCGCGCGTCCCGCTGGCCGGCACCAACTGGGTGCCCGGCCAGGGCTTCTAGGCGGGAGGTCCGTGTGAGCACAGCCACAATCATCAACGGACGGGAGGTCGCGGCGCAGTTGCGTCGCGACATCGCCGGCATGGTCCAGGCCCGCATCGAGCAGGGGCGTTCGCGCCCGGGGCTGGCGGTGGTACTGGTGGGCGAAGACCCGGCCTCCAGCGTTTATGTGAACAGCAAGATCAAGGCCTGTGAGGAGGCAGGATTCCTGTCGCGCAGCTTCCACCTGGCGGATACCACAGCCGAGTCGGAGCTGCTGGCCCTGATTGACCGGTTGAACGGGGATGCGTCGATTCACGGGATCCTGGTGCAGTTACCGCTGCCGGAGCACATCGACGTCCCCACGGTGGTCGAGCGCATCAGCCCGGCCAAGGACGTGGACGGCTTCCACCCCTTCAACCTGGGGCGTCTGGCGGCGAAGACGCCGACGCTGCGGCCCTGCACACCCTATGGCTGTATGCGCCTGCTCGATGCTTACGGCATCGATCCCGGCGGTCAGCATGCGGTGGTGGTGGGGGCGTCCAACATCGTCGGCCGACCGGCGGCGCTGGAGTTGCTGCTGCGTGGCGCCACCGTGACCGTGTGCCATGTGAGAACCCGGGATTTGCCGGCGGAGCTGGCGCGGGCCGACATCGTGCTGGTGGCCATCGGTCAGCCTCGCTTTATCCGGGCGGAGTGGCTCAGGCCGGGGGCGACGGTAATCGACGTGGGCATCAACCGACTGGCATCCGGCAAGCTGGTGGGGGACGTGGATTTCGACGCCGCGCTGGATCGGGTCGGGGCCATCACGCCGGTACCCGGTGGTGTCGGGCCCATGACCATCGCCTGCCTGCTGCAGAACACCCTGGAAGCCTGTGAAGCGCTGGACGGCTGAACGCCAACTGGTGCAACGACACATTGAAAACCCGGCCCTGCCGGGTTTTTGCGCATTGGGCCCCGGGAACGATCAGAAACGCACCATTATAGAAAAGTTGAAACGGCGACACTGATTATAAATGTCTTTTAAAACAGTGAGATGAAAAACAGGCCCGCATTTTGCTATTTATCAATGGGAAAATAATATTCCTTTAAGTATATCAAGGCCGCCCTTTGCGGCGCGCCAACGTGAGATGCAGAAAAAGAGAGACAAATCATGGAAAACGTAGGGCTCGAACTCGGGTACGCACTCGATACCTTCTATTTCCTGATGTGTGCGGCGCTGGTGATGTGGATGGCGGCGGGGTTCGCCATGCTGGAAGCCGGGCTCGTCAGGGGCAAGAACACGGTGGAAATCCTTAACAAGAACGCGCTGTTGTACGGCGTGGCCTGTGTGGTCTACCTGGTGGTGGGCTACAACATCATGTATCCCGGGGATCCGGTGAACTCGGTCATCCCGGGGCTGGATTTCCTGCTGGGCGCGGACAACGCCACGGCCGATGTGGTCGCCGGCGGTGATGGCGCGCCTTACTACTCCACCATGGCGGATTTCATCTTCCAGGCGGTGTTCGCGGCGGCGACCATGTCGATCGTCTCCGGTGCCGTCGCCGAGCGCATGCGCCTGTGGCCGTTCCTGATCTTCGCCGTTGTGATGGTGGCGGTGATCTATCCGGTGGAAGGCTACTGGAAGTGGGGCGGCGGTTTCCTGGACCAGTTGGGCTTCCAGGACTTTGCCGGCTCCGTGGTGGTGCACATGGCCGGAGCCTCGGCCGCTCTGGCGGCGGTGATCCTGTTGGGGCCGCGCAAGGGCAAGTACGGCCCCAACGGTGAAGTGCGCGCCATTCCCGGCGCCAACCTGCCGATGGCGACCCTGGGTATGTTCATCCTGTGGATGGGCTGGTTCGGCTTTAACGGCGGCTCGGAGCTGAAAATTTCCAACGTCGACGAAGCCAACGCGGTGGCCAAGATCTTCGTCAACACCAACGCCGCGGCGGCGGCCGGCATGGTCGTGGCGGCACTGCTGGCCCGGGCCCTGTTCGGCAAGACCGACCTGACCATGACCATCAACGGCGCGCTGGCGGGCCTGGTGTCGATCACCGCCGAACCGCTGCAGCCGTCCGCGGGCACGGCCACCCTGATTGGCGCCGTGGGTGGCGTGATCGTGGTGGGCTCCGTCCTGCTGCTGGACCGCCTGAAACTGGACGATCCCGTCGGCGCCATCTCCGTGCACGGCACCGCCGGCATCTGGGGCGTCTTCGCGGTTCTGTTCAGCAACGCCGACGCCACCTTCATGGGCCAGTTGATCGGCACCGTCGCGACCTTCGCCTGGATGTTCCTGGCCAGCTTCGTGGTGCTCTATCTGATCAAGCAGACCATGGGTATCCGCGTCAGCGATGAAGAGGAAAGCGCCGGCATGGACGTTTACGAATGCGGCATGCAGGCCTACCCGGAGTTCATGGTCGGCTCCGCCAGCCCGGCAAGCGGCACCCCATCAGGCGGCAAGGCCGCGGAGGCCAAGCCTTCCGGCTCGCAGCCGTCATTCTCCCCGGCGCAGAAGCCGGTTGGTGGCTGATCATCTCCCAAACAACGAGGCCCTGACGGGCCTCGTTCACCTTCTTGCTTCACCCGAAACAGCCCGCATCTTTGAGACGAGACCGGATGGGGCAACGACTCCCGTTTGGTTATCGAGAGGTCGGTTGAGTAGGGAATATCCAGAACAGGGCGCCGGTCATGCACAGGGCCTTCCTGGGTTTCTGGCACGCTTTAAACAAAGCGGAGCTTTGTGTACCAGAAACGGCTCGTATCTATGATACGAGACCGGATCAGTCCAGCGACTCTCAATGGGTTCTCGAGAGGTCGGTTGACTCGGGGAAAAACATAACCAGAAGAAATGGTGGGCCTTGCTGGACTTGAACCAGCGACCAATCGATTATGAGTCGACTGCTCTAACCAACTGAGCTAAAGGCCCGAAACAGGGGGAAGATATAAAACGGGCGCCATTATACGCATCGCGTATGGCGCCCGCCAGAGGCGACGCGACGGGAGTCGCGCGCCTCACTCGGCTCTCATCAGGTCGAGCTGTTGTGATCGTCGATGAAGCCACGCAGGTGGTCGGACCGCGACGGGTGACGCAGCTTGCGCAGGGCCTTGGCTTCGATCTGACGGATCCGCTCGCGGGTGACGTCGAACTGCTTGCCGACCTCTTCCAGCGTGTGGTCCGTGTTCATCTCGATGCCGAAACGCATCCGCAGCACCTTGGACTCCCGGGCCGTCAGGCCGGCCAGCACGGAGCGGGTGGCTTCGCGCAGGCCTTCGGCGGTGGCGGAATCCACCGGCGACAGCGCCTGGATGTCCTCGATGAAGTCGCCCAGATGGCTGTCTTCGTCGTCGCCGATCGGGGTTTCCATGGAAATCGGTTCCTTGGCGATCTTCAGGACCTTGCGGATCTTGTCTTCCGGCATCTCCATGCGTTCGCCCAGCTCTTCCGGGGTGGGCTCGCGGCCCATTTCCTGCAGCATCTGGCGGGAAATCCGGTTGAGCTTGTTGATCGTCTCGATCATGTGCACCGGAATCCGGATGGTCCGCGCCTGGTCCGCGATGGAGCGGGTGATGGCCTGACGGATCCACCAGGTGGCGTAGGTCGAGAACTTGTAACCGCGACGGTATTCGAACTTGTCGACGGCCTTCATCAGGCCGATGTTGCCTTCCTGGATCAGGTCCAGGAACTGCAGGCCACGGTTGGTGTACTTCTTGGCGATGGAGATAACCAGACGCAGGTTGGCTTCCACCATTTCCTTCTTGGCGCGGCGGGCCTTGGCTTCGCCGATGGACACGCGACGGTTGATTTCCTTGATTTCCGCGACGGTCAGGTCGACGTCGTTCTGAACATTGGCGATGCGCTTCTGCATGCGCACGATTTCGTCCAGACGCTCGCTGATCCGCTCGGCGTGCGGCTTGGAGCCCTTGGTCAGGCCTTCCGCCCAGTCCAGGTTGGTCTCGTTGCCCGGGAAGGTCTTGATAAAGTCCTTGCGCGGCATGCGGCATTCGCGCACGCAGATCGCCATGATGGCGCGCTCGTTCTCGCGCAGCGCCTCGTTGGTGGAGCGGATGACGTTGACCAGCTCTTCGAACGCCTTGTTGGCCAGCTTGAACGGGGCGAAGACCTGACCCAGCTCGTTCAGCGCGTCCTGGGCCTTTTCAGAACCCCGACCGTGCTTCTCCAGCGCCTTGTTGGCGGTGGCGAGCTTCTCGCGCAGCAGCTCGAAGCGCAGGCGGGTCTCTTCCGGATCCGGACCGTTATCGGTTTCTTCCTCGGAATCGTCGTCGTCATCGTCGCTGGAGTCATCACTGGAGCTGTCGTTGCCGCTCTTGGGCGTGGTGTCCTCGGGCATGAACGGCTCGGCGTCGTCGGGATCCAGGAAGCCGGTGACGATGTCACTCAGGCGGCCTTCGTTCTCGACGATGCGGTCGTAGGCCTGGATCACGGTACCGGCGGTACCGGGGAAGTGGGCGATCGCCGCCATGACGTCGCGTGTGCCTTCCTCGATGCGCTTGGCGATGACGATCTCGCCCTCGCGGGTAAGCAGTTCGACCGTGCCCATCTCGCGCATGTACATGCGCACCGGGTCGGTCGTGCGGCCGGCGTCGGTTTCCACGGCGGCGAGGGCGGCGGCGGCTTCGGCCGCAGCGGTTTCGTCCGCTGTGGCATCGCCGTCGGTCATGAGCAGGGTATCAGCGTCTGGAGCTTCTTCGGATACCTGGATGCCCATGTCGTTGATCATCCGGATGATGTCTTCCACCTGATCCGGATCCGCTATATCCTCAGGCAAGTGGTCGTTGACTTCGGCGTAAGTCAGGTACCCTTGTTCTTTGCCTCGCGCGATGAGGTCTTTCAAACGTGACTTCTGCGAATTGCTGCCTGACATAGACACCCTATGGAATCGCTGATATAAAGATGAAAAGATAAACAGCCATTATAGCTGCCGCCCAAATTCTCTGCCACAAACCTTAAGTTGTGGCAAGATTCCCCTGTTTCAAGAGAAAGCCAGAGAAACCTCCGTAAGTAACCCCCGCAAAGGCTTTGGATTGGGCCATTTGCAAAAGGTTCAAACGCCCTCCCCGCTGCTCAGGCGCTTGAGTTCCCGGTGATCGTCCGCGGTGAATTCGCCGGCGGCTTTGCGCTTGATCAGCGCTGCGATTTTCTGCTTTCGAACCGCTTCCTGGTTCGGTGTCAGTATTTCCCGAGCCGAGGCGATCAGATTGTCCCGTTCCGGCACATGCTCGATACCATCGAATAGATGGAAGAAGCGTGCCCGGGCCTGGCTGTCGTAGGCCAGGGCGGCGATGACTTCCCGGTGTTGTCGAATGTCGGATTCGCGGATCCACTGGGCCAGCGAACCGGCCTGGCGCAGGCTGCGGTCACGACGGGCCGCTTCCAGTACTTCCTCGGCCAGATCCGGCGCTTCGATCAGCGCCAGGCTGAGGCTGCCGTCCTTGCTGAGCCGGACTTCGACCGGGTCTTCGCTGACCCGCTCGGCGCCGCGGAAGCCCTTGCCCTTGAATCCCTTACCCTTAAAGCTGTCGTTGCGCGGCTGCCAGCGGCGGCCGCACAGACGCAACATCTCGTGCCACATGGCGTCGCGCAGGGTGCTGCGCGGCATCTTGTTGAGCAACGGCTCAACCCGCGCGCGCAGTTCGCCGCGGTGTTCCGGCTGATCCAGATCCAGACCCTGGCTCTGGCGATCGAACAGGAAGCGCGACAGCGGTGTGGCGCCCTCGATGCGTTTGCGGAAGGCGTCCGCACCTTCCTTGCGCACCAGCGTGTCCGGATCTTCGCCCTCCGGCAGCATCAGGAACTGCAAATGCAGGCCGTCCGCCATCAGCTCCAGGGCGTTGTCCATGGCGCGGTCGGCGGCGCGGAAGCCGGCGTTGTCGCCGTCGAAGCAGAACACGATGTGGCGCACGTGACGCAGCAACGCCTGCATGCTGTCCTGGTTGGTCGCCGTGCCCAGGGTGGCGACCGCTTCGTGGATGCCGTTCTGGGACAGGGCGATCACGTCCATGTAGCCTTCCACCACCAACAGGCGGTCGAGGCGACGCAGGGCCCGTTGCGCCTCGTAAAGGCCGTAGATTTCCCGGCTCTTGTGGAAAACGTCCGATTCGGGCGAGTTGATGTACTTGGCTTTGTCGTCGCCCAGGGTGCGCCCGCCGAAGGCGATGGTTTTTCCCCGCGTGTTGCGGATCGGGAACATGATCCGGTTGCGGAACAGATCCCGGGGCCGGCCGAACTTGTCGGACACGGTGCCGGTCTCGATCAGCGGCCCGCGCAGGCCAGCCTCGGCGGCCTGGTGCAGGGCAGTGCCGTCACCGGGGGCGAAGCCGATCTGGTACTGCTCGATGGTGGCGGCGTCGAGACCGCGCTGGCGCAGGTAGTCCCGGGCAAAAGCCGCGCCCGGCTGGTTTAGCGCCTGACGGTAGAAACCGTTGGCGAACTCGAGTGCGTCGGTGAGGGTGCGCGCCTGCTGCATTTCCTGGCGCGCAGCCTGATCGTACGGCACTTCCAGGCCGGCCCGCCGGGCCAGTTCCTCGACCGCTTCCGTAAAACCCAGGTGATCGAATTCCCGGACGAAGCTGATGGCGTCGCCATGGGCGCCGCAGCCGAAGCAGTGGTAGAAACCTTTGTCCGGTCGGACGTTGAAGGATGGTGTCTTTTCGTCGTGGAACGGGCAGCGTGCCTTGTAACTACCGCCGGCCTTCTTGAGGGTCACCCGACTGCCGATCAGCTCCGCCAGGTCCACCCGGTCGAGCAAATCGTCGATAAAGCGTTGGGGGATCAGACCGCTCATGGCATCTCCGGCGTCGTACAGCTATTCAGCATCAAGAGATTAGACCATGCCTCCGATCTCGCCAGCGGCGGTCGGGCCAGGTCACTGCGTTCCGTTCGGGGTCGTGGCATCCGGACGAAAAGGGCATCCACAAGCTAAAAATGCCGCCGAAGCCAGGCCTCGACGGCATTGGATGCATGCATCCCCGGCGGCGAAAACCGCGGCGGGGACGCGAAGCTGCAATTCGGGCGTCTGGCTTAGTACAGACGCTCGAACTTGCGCTGTTCCCGCTGAAGCTTCTTGAGATGGCGCTTGACGGCAGCAGCTGCTTTGCGCTTGCGGACGGCAGTCGGCTTCTCGTAGTGCTCGCGACGACGCACTTCAGAAAGAATGCCGGCCTTTTCGCAAGACCGCTTGAAGCGACGCAGTGCTACGTCGAATGGCTCATTCTCTTTCACTTTAACAGCTGGCATTCGAAAATCACCTACCTTATGGATCGATTCGGTTTAAGTTCAGTTCCGGCGCGGCCGGGCCGTCGCCTGGTTCTGATGATTCGCTTGATCTCACGCGGATCCGTCAGAATTGTCTAAAACTCGACCAGCGCAGATTTAAGGGCGGCAATGATAGCGCCTTCCCGGGTTGGTTGTAAAGCGTCCAATTGGTCGGCCCGGCAAACGGTCATAGGGAAAACCACGGCGCCCCGGCGCGGGCGGATCTGGTAAAATACGGGCGCTTTGGGGTCCGGCTCGCGGGCCTCATTACGTCAAGACGTCCATCAAAGGTCACCGAGAAGGTCACTATGCTGGTTCTGGGAATTGAAACCTCCTGCGACGAAACCGGGGTCGCGCTCTACGACAGCGAACGGGGACTGCTGTCCCACGCGTTGTTCAGTCAGATCGACATGCACGCCGACTACGGCGGCGTCGTGCCGGAGCTGGCCTCGCGCGACCATGTGCGCAAACTGCTGCCGCTGTGCGACCAGGTACTGGCAGAGGCAGGGCTCAGCCGCCAGGACCTGGAGGGCATTGCCTACACCGCCGGCCCCGGACTGATCGGTGCGCTGATGGTGGGGGGCTCGGTGGCCCATGCGCTGGCCCTGGCGCTGGATATCCCGGTCCTTGGCGTTCACCACATGGAAGGCCACCTGCTGGCGCCGATGCTGGAAGACGAGCCGCCGGCGTTTCCGTTCGTGGCGCTGCTGGTGTCCGGCGGCCACACCCAACTGGTGCGCGTGGACGGCATCGGCCACTACGAGCTGCTGGGCGAATCGGTGGACGATGCCGCCGGTGAAGCGTTCGACAAGACTGCCAAGATGCTGGGTCTGGATTATCCCGGCGGCCCGCGTGTGGCCAAACTGGCGGAGCAGGGGCGTGAGGGCGTGTACCGCTTCCCGCGCCCGATGACTGACCGGCCGGGACTGGATTTCAGCTTCAGCGGGTTGAAGACCTACACCCTCAATACCGTCAGCGCCGCCGAAGCGGATGGCACTTTGGACGACCAGGTGCGTGCCGATATCGCGCTGGCGTTCGAGAGCGCGGTGGTGGATACCCTGGTCATCAAGTGCCGTCGGGCGCTGGAGGCGACCGGCTGCAAGCGTCTGGTGATGGCTGGTGGCGTCAGCGCCAACCGGCGTCTGCGGACGTCGCTGGAAGCCGCGTTGCGCAAGCTCGACGCCAGCGTGTTCTACGCGCGCCCGGAATTCTGTACCGACAACGGCGCCATGATTGCCTATGCCGGATGTCAGCGCCTGCTGGCCGGCCAGCGTGATGGCGACCGCATTGTCGCGGTGCCGCGTTGGCCGATGAACACCCTGCCGACGCTTGAGGCGGACTGCCTGGAAGGTCTTAAAGTCGGTTAAACAATCCGGCGGGTCAAGTGATCCGAGGTGTCTGGTTAAAGCGGCGGTTCGCGCCGTTGCGCCAGCCGGATCAGGTTGTCCCGGTGGCGTACCAGAATCAGCAGCAAGAGTAGCCCGAACAGGGGCAGGGCCCGGGGTTCCAGCAGCAGGCTGATCACCGGGCCGGCCAGCGCGGCGCTGATCGACGCCAGCGAAGAGATGTGCCAGCGCCACATCACCAACCCCCAAATCGCCGCCAGGATCACCGTCGTCATCGGTGCCAGCGCCAGGCCGGCGCCAAGCGCGGTGGCCACACCTTTTCCTCCCTGGAACCGCGCGAACAGCGGCAGCATGTGCCCGGTCACAGCGCACAGGGCGACGATCGCCAGCGGCAGCGGCCCCAGGCCGAACGCGGCGCCCACCCACACCGGAATCGCGCCTTTCAGGGCATCCAGAGCCAGCGTGACCAGCGCGGGAAATGGCCCGCCGGCGCGATAGACGTTGGTCGCGCCGGGGTTGCCGGACCCCAGCGCGCGCGGGTCGGGAAGCCGCCACAGGCGGCACACCATCGGCGCAAACAGGATCGATCCCAGCAGGTAGGCAAACAGGCCGGCTACGACAGTCAGCGCGGAATCGGGCATGGGCAGAGACGTCACAGGTGGATTGTGCGAAAATCGCATCCCCGGAAACCGGTCGCCTGAGAGCTGCTCCGCGACGACCTGACGTGGATGGGAGCGGCCTCCGACTGCGCGTGCGAGGGCCGGGGACAGTGCCTGGGTTTACGTTAATGTGAACGAGATGCAGGCTGCAAGTTTTTTGATGAGGTGAAGTGCCGGTGACGGACACGGTATTGGTCGAAGGCCTGGCGGTCGAGACGGTGATTGGCGAGTATGAATGGGAACGGCATATCCTGCAGCGGGTCGAGATCGACCTGGAAATGGCGTGGGACAACCGGGTCCCCGGCGCCAGTGACGATGTGAGCGACGCGCTCGACTACGCCGCGGTCAGCGAGGTGGTGCGCGCCTGGTTCCGGGCGAATCAGCCGCGTCTGCTGGAAGCGGCGGCCGAAGCCCTGGCGGCGGACATCCGGCAGCGCTTCGGCGTGACCTGGCTGCAACTGACCCTGCGCAAGCCGGGCGCGGTGCCTGATGCGCGTAGTGTGGGCGTGCGTATTGAGCGGGGGCAGCGTTCGTGACTGATGCGGCCACTGTCTACCTGGGCATCGGCAGTAACCGGGATCGCGAGCGCCACATCCTGGCGGCGCTGAATGCCCTGTCCGAGCGTTATGAACTGACTGGCGTGTCGTCGGTGTTCGAGAGCGAATCGGTGGGTTTCGAGGGGAGTCTGTTCTACAACATGGTTGTGGGGATCCGTACCGGCGAGTCCGTCGCCACGCTGTCGCGCTTCCTCAAAGGGCTGGAAATCGACAACGGTCACCAACCGGGCATGCCCAAATTCAGCCCCCGCACCCTGGACCTGGATATCCTCACCTACGACGACCGGATTGGCGTGATCGATGGGGTGGAGCTGCCGCGTGGCGAGATCCTGACCAACGCCTTCGTGCTGTGGCCGCTGGCGGAGATCGCTCCGGACGAGCAGCACCCGCTGGATGGCCGCACCTACCGTGAACTATGGGCGGCCTACGGCCGCGACCAGAAACTCTGGCCCATTGCCTTGCGCTGGCAGGGGCGGGCGATCTCACCGCGCCCCGGCACGTCCTGAATGTCTGGCCCCGGGCGGTTAAACCGCCCGGGGCGCCGAGCCTGCCTGAGGGCGCCTCAGGCGTCGTCCTGGTGCTTGCGGCGGAACAGCTCGATCAGGCCATCGGTTGAGCTGTCGGTCTGCGTGCCGTTGCCCGTCTTGAGCAGGCGGTCGAGGATGTCCTGTCCCAGCTGTTTGCCCAGTTCCACACCCCACTGATCGAACGAATCCACGTCCCAGATGGCGCCCTGCACGAAAGTCTTGTGCTCATAGAGTGCGATCAGCGCGCCGACGATGCGCGGTGTGGAGCGCTCGAACAGGATGGTGTTGGATGGCTTGTTGCCCGGGATGACCTTGTGTGGCGCGAGGCGTTCCACCTCCGCGTCGTCCAGCCCCTGGTCGCGCAGCTCGGCGCGGGCCTCGTCGAGGGATTTGCCACGCATCAGCGCCTGGGCCTGGCTCAGGCAGTTGGCAAACAGGATGGCGTGGTGTCTGGCGACCGGGTTGTGGGTGCGTAGCGGTACGATGAAATCCGCCGGCGACATGCGCGTGCCCTGGTGCAGCAACTGGTGATAGGCATGCTGGCCGTTGGCGCCGGCGCCGCCCCAGATGATGGGGCCGGTCTGGTAGTTGACCGACTCACCGGCGTGGGTGACGCATTTGCCGTTACTTTCCATGTCCAGTTGCTGCAGGTGGGCGGGCAGCCCCCGCAGGTAGTGATCATAGGGCAGGATAGCGTGGGCGTCGGCACCCCAGAAGTTGCCGTACCAGACACCCAGCAACGCCAGGATCACTGGCATGTTCTCCTCCAGCGGCGCCTGGCGGAAATGCTGATCCATGGCGTGGGCGCCGGAGAGCAGGGCGCGGAAGTTCTCCATGCCGATGGTCAGCGCGGTGGGCAGGCCGATGGCGGACCAGAGTGAGTAGCGGCCGCCGACCCAGTCCCACATGGGGAAGATGTTTTCCTCGGCAATGCCGAAATCGATGGCTTCTTTTTCGTTGGCGGTTACCGCCACGAAGTGCTTGGAAATCAGCGCCTCGTCACCGCCGTTGTGCAGGAACCATTCCCGCGCCACCTTGGTGTTCTCCAGGGTTTCCTGGGTCTTGAAGGACTTGGACTGGATCAGGAACAGGGTGGTTTCCGGGTTGATGTGGCGCAGCACTTCGGTGATGTGGCTGCCGTCGATGTTGGCCACGTAGTGGCAGTTCAGGCGCCCGTGCCAGTATGGCTTGAGGGCGGCGGAAACCAGTTTCGGGCCCAGGAAGGAGCCGCCGATGCCGATGCTGACTACGTCGGTAAAGGGTTTGTTGCTGAAACCGCGCCACTGGGTGCTGCGGATGCGCCAGACGAATTCTTCCATCCGCGCCAGGGTGGAGCGGACTTCCGGCATGATGTCCTGGCCATCCACCGGCATGGGTTCGTCGTCCAGATTGCGCAGTGCCACGTGCAGGGCCGGACGCTTTTCGCTGGAGTTGATGTGCTCGCCGGCGAACATGGCCTGGATCTGCTCCGGCACTTTGCAGGCGCGGGCCAGGCTCATCAGCTGAGGCATGGTGTCGCGGGTGATCAGGTTCTTCGAGTAATCCAGGGAAATGCCGGCGGCGGTGGCGAAGTAATGCTGGAAACGCTCCGGGTCCTGCTCGAACAGGTCGCGCATGTGGGTTTGGCTTAGACTGGCCTGATGGTCGGTCAGCGCCTGCCATTCCGGCTTGCTGGTCAGTCCTGGCTGGCTCGTGCTCATTTCCTCTCCCTGGCGGGTGGCCTTGTTATCGGGAGTCCGGCTGCGACGTTCCGGTTCTGCGGCGGACCGGACAACCATGGGTTGCCCGGGGCTTGATGTTCCGCCGGCGATGATGCCGGAACGAGGAGCCCGCTCCCTAACGGTTAACGGATAGGTTGTCGATCAGTCGAGTGGTGCCCAGAAACGCGGCTGCAAGGATCGTCAACTGCTGGTCTTCCGGCTGGGCCGGTTTCAGTGTCAGGCTGTTGACGATGTTGTAGTAGTCCGGCCGCAATCCGGCCTCGGACAGTTTTTTCTTGGCTTCGGCCTCAAGGGCGGCGAAGTCGGAATGACCCTGGCCCAGCGCGTCGGCGGTGGCCTTCAGAGCCTGGTAGATCACCGGGGCCTGCTGGCGCTCCTGTTTGCTCAGGTAGCCGTTGCGGGAACTGCGCGCCAGCCCGTCCTCTTCGCGGTGGGTGGGCGCGCCAACGATCTCGATGGGCATGAACAGGTCGCCGACCATCTTGCGGATGACCGCCAGTTGCTGGAAATCCTTCTCGCCGAACACGGCGACGTCCGGCTGGACCATGTTGAACAGCATCGAGACCACGGTGGAAACGCCGTCAAAGTGGCCTGGCCGGCTGGCGCCGCAATGACCTTCGCTGACTACCGGCACACACACCTGGGTCTGCTGTGCCAGGCCGTTGGGGTAGACTTCCTCGGCGCTGGGCGCGAACACGATATGGTTGCCTGCCGCCTCCAGCTTCTCCTGGTCGTCCCGCAGGGTGCGCGGGTAGCTGTCCAGGTCCTCGTTGGCACCGAACTGCATCGGGTTGACGAAGATCGAGGTGACCACCGTATCCGCCTGCTGAAGGGCCTTTTCCACCAGCGAAATATGGCCGGTGTGCAGGTTGCCCATGGTGGGGACCAGGCCGATGCGGTGGCCGTGCTGTCGATGGCTGTTCAGCAGGGCGCGCAGTTCCTTGATGGTGTGGACCGTTCTCATGACTTGAAGCTGTGCTCCTCGGCGGGGAAGCGGCGCTCGCGGACGGCCGCCACATAGGCTTCGAAGGCGCCCTGGATGGACTCGGCCTCGGCCAGGAAATTCTTGACGAACTTGGGTGTGCGGCCTGTGGTCGCACCCAGCATGTCGTGCATCACCAGCACCTGACCGTCGGTCTCATGGCCGGCGCCGATGCCGATCACTGGCGCGTCCACGGACTCGGTGACGCGCTTGGCCAGGGCGGCGGGAACGCATTCCAGCAGGATGATGTCGGCACCGGCCTCGACCAGCAGCTGGGCATGGCGGACCATGGCGTCGGCCTGCTCGTCGCCCCGGCCCTGAACCTTGAAACCGCCGAACTTGTTGACGAACTGCGGGGTCAGGCCCAGATGGGCGCAGACCGGCACGCCGCGTTCGCTGAGGGCGCGGATGGTGTCTTCCATCCAGTCGGTGCCTTCCAGCTTGACCATATGCGCGCCGGCACGCATCAGGGCGGCCGCGTTATCCAGGGCTGCTTCGGTGGTGCCGTAGGTCATGAACGGCATGTCGGCCATGATCAGCGCACCCTGGTTGCCACGTGCCACGCAGCGGGTGTGGTAGCAGATCTCCTCCAGGGTGACCGGCAGGGTGCTGTCGTGGCCCTGCAGGACCATGCCCAGGGAATCGCCGATCAGGATAGCGTCGACACCGGCTTCGCTCATCATGTGCGCGAAGGTGGCGTCGTATGCGGTCAGGACGGAAAAGGTTTCGTTATTCTGCTTGCGTTCGCGCAGAGTATTGATGGTGACTGCCATACAATCCTTGCCTTGTGGGTGGCTCATCGAGGAGATGCCGGGACGACCGGATAATCCGCATGCGCGTTCCGGTCCAGGGCGCAGCGCCGTTGCCGAACCGGACAGCCACTAGATTAATCGCCGGGTCCCATTGAGGCAAGACTGCCCGGGACCGGGTCCAGACGGCGCAACGCGTTGTCGGGGCAGCTCTGGCGCAGCTCGGAAACCGGCCGGCCGTCGGGGAGAATAAGCGTGGGGGTCAGGTCCAGCAAGGGCTGGAGGACAAAGTCGCGGTTGGCGAGTTCCACATGGGGAACCGTCAGGCGATCGTCGTCGATGTGATGATTGCCATACAGTAACAGATCGAGATCCAGCGTCCGCGGCCCCCAACGCTGGATGCGCTCGCGCTGGTGCGCCCGCTCGATGTGCTGCAGGGCGTCGAGCAGGTCGAGCGGCCCCAGAGCCGTGCGCAGCAGAACCGCGCCGTTGACGAAATCCGGCTGATCCTGGGGCCCCACCGGGCGGCTGGCGTAAAACGGAGACTGGGCCACCAATTGCGTGTAGGGCAGGGCGGCCAGGCGCGTGATCGCCCCGGCCAACTGGCTCAGTGGATCGGCCAGGTTGCTGCCGAGGCCGATGTAGGCGTCGGTCTCCGGCATGCTCAGGCCTTGGTCTGCGGTTTGCGGCGACGACGACGGCGCTTGTTGTTACGCGCGCCGGCCGGGGCCAGTTCCGAGAGCATGCGCTCCTGGCCGCGTTCGTCGGTTTGCTGGAAGTCGGTCCACCATTGTCCCAGACCTTCGGTGTCTTCGCCGGCGGCTTCGCGCACCAGCAGGAAATCGTAGGCGGCGCGGAAACGCGGGTGGGACAGCGTGGCAAAGGCGCGTTTGCCGTTACGGCGCGGCAGGCGCATCTGCAGTTCCCAGATTTCCTTCATCGGACCCGAGAAGCGACGCGGGATCGCCGTGGCTTTCACCTGCTCGCCGATGACGTCGTTAATGGCGCCGTGCAGGGCCGGTTGGGCGGGCTCGCCGTCATCCTGGCGACGCTTCCATTCCGCCTGCAGGGCGGGCCAGATCAGCGCCGCGTACATGAAGTACGGGGTCACCGACTTGCCCTGGGCGATGCGCCGGTCGGTATTGGCCAGGGCCTGGCGGATCACGCCGTCGGGTTCGCCGGCTTCCAGTGCGGCGGCGGTGGCCGGAAACAGCGGGGCGAACAGGCCGTATTCAAGCAGCAGGTCGTAGGTGGCCGCGCCGTGGCCGGCGGAGAACAGTTTGAGCACCTCGTCGAACAGCCGCGCCGACGGGATGTGGGTCAGCAGCGGCGCCAGCTCACGGATCGGCGCCTCGGTCGCCGGGGCCAGGGTGAAGTCGAGCTTGCCGGCAAAACGAATGGCGCGCAGCATCCGGACCGGATCCTCCCGGTAACGGGTTTCCGGATCGCCGATCAGGGTCAGGCGCCGTTGGCGCAGATCTTCCACGCCGCCGGTAAAGTCGATGACGCTGAAGTCTTCCAGGCTGTAATAGAGGGCGTTGACCGTGAAATCCCGGCGCAGGGCGTCCTCTTCCATGGAGCCGTAGACATTGTCCCGCAAAAGCAGGCCGTGCTCGTTGGCGCGGCGATCGTCGTCGGACTCGTCGTCCGCATCGGCGGCGTTGCCGCGAAAGGTGGTCACCTCAATGACCTCGCGTCCGAACAGCACGTGCACGATGCGAAAGCGTCGACCGATCATGCGTGAATTGCGGAACAGGTCACGAACCTCTTCCGGCGTGGCGTCGGTGGCCACGTCGAAATCCTTGGGGCGCCCGTCCAGCAATATGTCGCGGACGCCACCGCCCACCAGGTACGCCTCGAAGCCTGCCTTGTTGAGGCGGCTCAGAACTTTCTTGGCGGGGTCGCTGATCAGCGAGCGAGAGACGGTGTGCTGGTCGCGGGGAATGACCTGGCGCTGGTAGGCAGGCTGTTGCTTCTTGCCTTTCCCGGAAATGAAGGACTTTATTCTATTGAGCATCGAAACCGTTTCTGAAGGATGAAATCCGAGTTCCGGGCGTTTCCGAATGAAATTGCCGCGGAAGACAATGGGTTTAGGCTGGGAGTTTAACGGTTTGTCGCGATTAAGGCGAACGGCGCGTATTGACGTCGCGAGTCAATTTTGCCGACCCGGAAAATCAAAAGGCGGGTCCGTGAAACACGAACCCGCCGAGAAGAGTAGACGATCTGCATTGTTGTTGTTGTCGCGCGCTCTAAAACGGTTGAACGCAAGCTCCAAGCCAGGAGCGAATGATTGCGAGCGGAACGCTTTGACCACAGAGAGCGGTAATGACACGTCACGAGATTCGAGCAGGTGAATGGCCGTCTGGAAGACGATTCTTTTCTACACGTGCAACTCGCAACAGTCAGGCACCACTAAAAAGCTCAGCACCCAAAACACTCAGTTCGCTCGCGCTCAATTCTTGTTTTTGTTGATGAGCGCATTGCAGCTTTTTGTTCTTGTTTTTGACGCTGCGTCATTCAGTTCTTGTTGTTGTTCGCTATATAGGATTGCAGTGCGCGTGCCAGTTTTTTCTTATCCTTTATTAACAAAGGCTTATGAATTTTGGGTGTGCCAGAACGGGACTATTCTTAGACTCAAGTGTTACTTGGGCGCGGGTTTTCAGACGGACGATGTTCCCCCAGGTAACACCGGGTAACAGGTGAGAGGCGATTCACTTCTTGCCTGCCGAGAAGCGGTTTCTTGTTTTGTGCTGGTTAAATAATAGACACGCCATTGCCGTCCGGCCATGCCGATCGGGCCGTTTCGGATTACGTTTTGGACAGGTGTGCCGGTATTGGGGCTCAGGGTCGCGAGCCCGGGCGTTCAGGGCATGGATGGAGGAATAGCAGGGGCGGGCGCCGTTCAGCTCTTCTTGCGCGGAATGCCCAGGCGCTGGCGCCGTTCCCAGAGCGACTTGCGGCTGATGCCGAGCTTCTGGGCCAGCTCGGTCTCGCTCATCTTGTCCTGGTTTTCCAGCACAAAATGCTGGAAGTAGTCTTCCAGGGACAGATCGTTGGACGATTGCGGATCCGGCGCCGGGGCCGGGTTGTCCTCCTCAATCAGGCCGGCGGGGATGTGGACGTCCCCGTCGCCGCTCTCGACTTCCAGGTCCAGCAGGGTCGGCGTGATCATGCTGTCGTCACAGAGAATGGTCGCGCGCTCGATGGCGTTCTCCAGTTCCCGGACGTTACCGGGCCAGCGATGGTGCTCAAGGGCGCGCATGGCGTCCGGGCTCAGGCTCAGGTCCGGTTTGCCCATGCGCTGGGCCTGGTTTTGCAGGAAACGCTTGGCCAGTCCCAGGATGTCGCCGTTGCGTTCGCGCAGCGGCGGGATGCGGATCTGCATGACGTTGAGGCGGTAATAAAGGTCTTCGCGGAACTCGCCGGTCTTGGTCATGGCGCGCAGGTTACGGTGGGTGGCGGCGATCATGCGCACGTCCACTTTGCGGCTCTGGGTCGAGCCCACCTTGCGAATCTCACTTTCCTGCAGCACCCGCAACAGGCGAGCCTGGGCTTCGGCGGGCAGCTCGCCGATCTCGTCCAGGAACAGGCTGCCGCCGTCGGCCGCCTCGATCAGGCCGGTACGCGCGGAAACGGCGCCGGTGAAGGCGCCTTTCTCATGGCCGAACAGTTCCGACTCAATCAGGCTTTCCGGGATGGCGGCGCAGTTGACGCAGATCAGCGGCTGCTCGGCGCGCGGACTGAGCAAGTGCAGGGCGCGAGCCGCCAACTCCTTGCCCGTACCAGATTCGCCGTTGATCAGCACCGTCGTCTCGGTGGGGGCGACTTTGCGGATCAGCGTGAAGACGTGCTCCATGGCCGAGCACTGGCCGTACATGATGCGTGACGGGTCGCCGTCGGCAGAGGCGCTGGCAGGCTCGCTGTCCGCTTCCGGTGTGTCCGGAGTAGCGCTGGCCCGTCGCTGGAGGATCTCTTCCACGGACGCCAGCATTTCATCGTGGTCGAACGGTTTGGCGATGTACTCCACCGCACCGAGCTTCATGGAGTCCACCGCCGAGCGCAGGCTGGCGTAGCTGGTCATGATCAGCACCGGCGTATTTGGCGCCAGGCGGATCAGTTCGGTGCCCGCGGCGCCCGGCAGGCGCAGGTCGGAGATGATCAGATCGAAGCCGTCCAGCTCGAACTGGTTGCGGGCCTCGTCCACCGAGCCGGCATCCGAAACGTCGTAATCGGCATGGGTCAGCAGCTTGCGCAGGGCTGAGCGGATGATCTCTTCGTCTTCAACGATCAGGATACGACGCATGCCTTGAATTACTGCCTCTTCTGTCAATCTTGCAGGGTGTCTGTTTCGGCTTCGAAGGCCGGCAGGTTGAGACGGACGCATGTGCCGTCGCCTCGTCCGTCCGTCTCCGGGCTGTCCGCCCGACGTTCTACCGGACTCTCGACCGGACTTTCTACCTGGATGTGACCGTAATGCTCTTCGACGATGCTGTACACCAGTGACAGTCCGAGCCCCGTGCCCTGGTTGGGGGCCTTGGTCGTGTAGAACGGCTCAAAGACATGATCGAGCTGGTCGGCCGGGATGCCTGTGCCCTCGTCGACGACTTCGATGATAGCGGAGTAGGCTTCCTGCTTTCCACTGATGCGGATGAGACCGCCTTCCGGCGAGGCGTCCCGGGCATTGGCCAGCAGGTTGACGAAGACCTGAACCAGGCGTTGCTCGTCCCCCAGCACTTGCAGCTCCGGCTGGCAGTCGTTGACGAAGCTCAGGCTGCGTCCCTTGCCGCTGAGGGAAACCAGGTTGATGGATTCGTCGATGCAGCGGCGTAGCTCCACCGGTTCGTAGCGGTTGGCCGGCGTGTGGTTGCCGGCCCGGGCGAAGTTCATCAGTGACTGCAGGATGCGCGAAATGCGCCGGGTCTGCTGCTGGATCTGGTCGGCGGTGTCGAGAATGTCCGGGTTGTCGGTTTCCAGCTTGAGGTTCTGGGCCAGCGATGAAATCCCGGTCACCGGGTTGCCGACCTCATGGGCCACACCGGCGGCCAGACGCCCCACCGAGGCCAGTCGTTCGCTGTGCATCAGTTCGTCTTCCAGCAGGCGCGTCTCGGTCTGGTCTTCCACCAGCACGATGCTGCCGCCCTCCGGGTGATCCGGTCCGCTGAGCGTTGACTTGTGCAGGTTGAACCAGCGGGGCCGGCCGCGCATGTCGAGCCGGTACTTGTAGCGATGCAGCTCCTCGCCGCTGACGAAATCCTCCAGCAGCTCCTGCCACTGGTCGGGCAGGGCGGTCAGGCGTGCGCCCACCACGTCCTCGGCGACGATGCCGGTGACGTCCTCCATGGCGTGGTTCCACATCAGGATCTCGCCGTCGTCGCCGATGGAACAGGCGGCGATGGGCAGGTTCTGCAGGGTCTGGCGGTAGTGGCGGCGCAGGTTGTCCAGCTCCCCCGCCAGGCCGGTCAACTGGCTCTGGTAATCGCCCAGTGCCTTCTCGATGTAGTGGATGTCCTGGCTGGAGCGTCCGGTGGCCTGGGGCTTGAAACCCAGATGGTGTTTGACGATGTCCCGCGCCACCGACGGCCCCATCAGGCCGGATAGATTGACTTCGATCTGGTCACGCAGGCGGCGCAACTGGTAGGGGCGATACTCCACGTTGGGCAGTCGCAGTTGGTGCAGCGCCCGGCCCACTTCCCGTTCCGCCACCGCCATGCCCAGCGGCGTGGCCAACTGGTGCTTGAACTCCTCCGAAGAGCCGGACAACAGCTCGCGCCGCTGAGGCCGGGACAGGGCGCCGAGGGAGCAGGACTGGGCGGCGCTGTCCTCCTCGTTCGAGGTGTCGGTCAGCAGCGAGACCAGGGCGAAGACGCAGACGTTCAGCGTGAGGCTGGCGAAGGTGAAAATGTGGGCGTTGACGACGCTGATGCGGGGCAGACCCAGCCAGGTCAGCAGGTCGCCACCGTAGGAGAAGGGCGCGACCAGCGTGGCGACCCACACCAGCGAGCCGGCGATCAGGCCCGCAATCAGCCCCTTGCGGTTGCCTTCCGGCCAGTAGATGACGCCCAGAGCGCCGGGTAACAGTTGCAGGGCGCCGGCCAGCGCCAGCATCCCCAGCACGGCGAAATCCAGCCGTGAGCCGACCCATTCGTAGAACACCAGCGCGCCGAAGATGATGACCGCGACCAGGATGCGCTTGACCCAGCGCAGCCAGCGGTAGATGTTGTCCCGCTCGCGCGGTGGGCGGATGGGCAGCACAACGTGGTTGAGCACCATGCCGGCGAGAGCCAGGGTGCTGACGATCACCAGACCGCTGGCGGCGGACAGGCCGGCGATGTACATGCCCAGGGTGAGCACCGGATGATCGAGGATATAGGCGGCGCCGATGGCAAAATAGCTGGGCTCGGTGGGTGCTTCCAGCGCCTGGCCGCCCCACAGGATCAGCGGCACCGGCAGGGCCAGCAGCAACAGGTAAAGCGGCAGCCCCCAACTGGCCTTGGCCAGACCCCGGGCGCTGGGATTCTCGCTGAAGATCATGTGGTACATGTGCGGCAGGACCAGCGCGCCGGCGAAGGACATCAGCATCAGTGCGCGCCAGCTGCCGTCATCAAGCTGTATGCCGAACGGCCGCGACAGGGTGACGTTGTAGTCGAGCCAGACTTCCAGCCCTTTGAAGCCGCCGAACACCCCGTACAGCAGGACGCCGCCCAGCACCAGCATCGCCACCAGCTTGACCAGGGAGTCGAAGGCGATGGCCACCACCAGTCCCTGGTGACTCTCCTTGCCCTGCTCCCGCCGGGCGCCGAACAGGACGGTAAACAGCACCATGGCCAGGGCAAACAGGAAACCGGTCAGGCGTGGTGAGGCGTCGGGGGCCAGCAGGGAGGCGGTGTCGGCCACCGCTTTGATCTGCATGCTCAGCAGCGACAGGATGGCCGCGCCCGACAGCAGCGTCACCAGCGTGCCGGCCCACTGGCTGCGATAGCGGAAGGCGAACAGGTCGGCCAGGGACGTCAACTGGTAGCTGCGGCCGATGCGCAGGATGGGGTTGAGCAGCACCGGGGCCAGCAGGAAGGCGCCGCTGATGCCGATGTAGTAGGCCAGGTAACCGAATCCGAAGACGCTGGCCATGCCCACGGAGCCGTAGATCGACCAGATGCCGGCGTACACGCCCAGGCTGAGGACGTAGACCAGCGGATGGCGCACCCAGCGCGCCGGTAGCAGGCCGCGCTCGGTGATGTGGGCAACGCCGAACAGCAGGGACAGGTAGGCCAGGCTGACCAGGATCAGCGTGGTCAGGCTAAAACTCATTGGGATCGCGTCGCCACTCAAGCCAGAATCCCACGGCGATCAGTCCGGCCCAGGCAATGAACGGGCTGTACCACGCACTGCCGGGCTGGATCCACCAGTCCAGGATATTCGGTGAAAAGATATAGACGGCCAGTACGAGCAGAAAGACGAGGCGGTAGATGTACATCGAATGTCGTTCCCTGCTGTGACTGAAGCACCGGTTATACCACGTAACCTCTTGGGGTGTCAGGCCGGAGCGGTGCCACAGTCCGCCGGCAGGTCGGCGGGGGACCAGTGCGCGACGGCCCACTCGAGGATGGCGTCAGGCTCGTTCGCCGGGAGCTCGTCTGGCGGCCTCTGGCCCAGGGCGCGCAGGGCTTGCAGCAGGTTCGCACCGGGCCGGTGGTCGTCCAGGGCGGGCGCATGGGTCTGCTTGCTCAGCTTCTGGCCGTCGGCGTTGACGATCACCGGAATGTGCAGGTAGTGCGGTTGCGGCGCACGGAGCAGGTCGTACAGACGGATCTGGGCGCCGGTGGTGTCGAGCAGATCGGAACCGCGCACGATGTCGGTGATGCCCTGGTCGATGTCGTCCACCACCACCGCCAACTGATAGGCGTAGAAACCTTCCTTGCGCTGCAGCACCGGATCGTCGCGTTCGGCCTTGAGTACCTGGGCCTGCGGGCCCATGTGTCGGTCCATCCAGCCGACGGTGCTGTCGTCCAGCCTGAGGCGCACTGCATAAGGCGTTGAGGGCACCGACGTGCGTTCACGGCAGAGGTTGGGATGGTGTCCGGCGTTGGCGGCCAGTTCCTTGCGTGAACAGGTGCAGCGGTAGGCCATTCGGTGCTCGAGCAGTTGCCTGATGGTATCGGCGTAGGCGTCGTGGCGTCGGGACTGGAAGCGCACGGATTCGTCCCAGCGCAGGGCGTGGGCTTCCAGGCTGGCGAGGATACGGTCGCTGGCGTCAGCGGGTTCACGCAGGGGGTCGAGATCCTCGATGCGCACCAGCCAGGAGCCTCCGCGGCTGCGGGCGTCGAGGTAGCTCGCCAGGCCGGTGACCAGGGAGCCAAAATGAAGCGGACCGGTTGGCGATGGCGCAAACCGGCCCCGATAGGTCGAAGTCATCAGTGGGCAATGCCCGGGCGCACTGGTCGCCCGGGGCCGCATCCGATCCCGGCGGGATCAGATCCCGGTCTGACGCTCGCGGATTTCCGCCAGCGTCTTGCAGTCGATGCAGAGCGTTGCCGTCGGACGCGCCTCAAGGCGGCGGGTGCCGATCTCAACGCCGCACTGGTCGCAGAATCCGTAATCGTCCTTGTCGATACGATCAATGGTCTGGTCGATCTTCTTGATCAGCTTGCGCTCGCGGTCGCGGGTGCGCAGCTCCAGACTGAATTCCTCTTCCTGAGTCGCCCGGTCGCTGGGGTCGGCGTAGTTGGCCGCATCTTCCTGCATGTGATGCATGGTGCGGTCCACTTCCTCCATCAGCTCCTGTTTCCACTTGAGCAACAGCTGGCGGAAATGCTCCAGCATGTCGTCGCTCATGTACTCCTCGCCCTTCTTCATTTCATAGGGCGTGAAGTTGGTAAACCGCTCGCGGGCTTTTTCTTCGGTGTTCGGCATAGAAACCAGCCTCTATCTTATACTCCAAGGAGGCTCCAGCCATGCTGTGGTTCTGGAGACCTGACCTATAGGGCATGACAACCGCCAGTCTGGCGACTGCCTCGGATTCCTGTCACTGTTTATCCGTCTATTAACCGTGTGTCTCTCCGGTCTTTCCCGTCATGGATACCTGCCCTGAACCGGCGTTGCCTGACCTGTAAGCGTAGCATGATTGCCGTTGCGCTTGCCGGCGTTGCCCCGGCTGCAGGCGTGGCGGCGGGACTGAACGAATCTGCGGAAAATAGCAGATTCACCTGAGTCGCGCTAGTCCTGCAAAAGTCGCCCGGTGCGGGTGCCGCAAAGCCCCGGAATCGCTACCATAGCGCCCTGATTCTCAACCCGCATGGCCGGCGCTGGCCCTCCCGCGGCGCGCCTGTTCCGGTTCCTGCCGCGGTTGATGGAGAGCAAACTGTTGGAGGATGTCCTATGGAATTCCCGTCGCCGCTGATCGAGGGGCGTCTGATCAGGCGTTACAAGCGCTTCCTGGCCGATGTGGTGTTGGCGGATGGCTCGGAAGTAACGGCTCACTGCCCCAACACCGGCTCGATGCTGGGCTGTCAGCCGCCCGACGCCCGCGTCTGGCTGAGCGAGAGCCAGGACCCCAAACGCAAGCTCAAGTACACCTGGGAGCTGGTCGAGACGGCGCCGGGCGAGCTGGCGCTGATCAACACCGCGCGGCCCAACCGCCAGGTCCGGTCCGCCATCGAGGCAGGGCTGATCCCGGCGCTGGGCGGTTATGCCCGCCTGCGCAGCGAGGTGCGTTACGGGGCGGAGAAGAGTCGCATTGACCTGCACCTGTCCGGTCACCCGGAGCATGCCGACGCCTGGGTGGAGGTCAAGAACGTCACGCTCGGCGAGGCGGGACGCGGCTATTTCCCGGACGCGGTGACCACCCGCGGTCAGAAGCACCTGCGCGAGCTGATGGCCCAGGCCGCGGCTGGCGAGCGCGCGGTCCTGTTTTTCTGCGTCAATCACACGGGCGTGGCATCGGTGGCGCCGGCGGACCATATCGATCCGGAGTACGGACGTCTGCTGCGTGAGGCCGTGGCCGCGGGTGTGGAGGTGCTGGCCTGGCGGGCCGAACTGAGCCCGGTGAGTCTGGCCCTGGCCTCGCCGCTGCCGGTGATCCTGGATTAAACCCGGATGATCAGGCGGCCCCGGTTGCGCTCCAGCGCCAGGGGAGTGAGCTGGTCACCGGCGCAGGGGCCGGCGATGCAGTGGCCGTCGTCCACGGTGAACAGCGCGCCGTGGTTGGCGCACTGGATGAAGCAGTGGTCGGGATCCATGAACTGGTCGGGCAGCCAGTTCAGCTCGATGCCCAGGTGCGGGCAAAGGTTGCGGTAGGCGTAGACGTGCCCGCGGTGGCGGATGACGAAGCCGCTGCTGTCATCGGGCAGGTTGAACTGGCGGCACTCGTTATCCGCCAGATCGTCGTCCAGTTCGATGGTGCCAGTGTCCCCCATTGGCAGCCTACTTCATCATGTTGTAGCGCATGCGGGTACCGTGGTTCAGAGACATCACAATCTCGTCCGCGTGCAGGGCGCGCGGAAACAGGCACCCGGAGATCTGGGCGCCGGCAATGCTGGCGCCTTCCAGTTGGCAGTCGCTGAAATCGATACCACGCAGGTCGGCACCGCGGAAATAGGCGTGGCTCAGGTCCAGATCGCGGGCGTCGAGCCCGCGCAGGTCGAGGCCGCGGAAATCGCCGTGGGCGAAACTGGGCAGCGCGTCGACCCGGCCCCGGGCGTCGTTGAACGCGGGGACATCCTCGTCGCGCAGGGTCTGGTACAGCGGGTGATCGATCGCCCGGACCACGTGCTCCATTGGATCTTCCATTCGACAGCTCCCTCGCTCGTTCCTGTTACGGCTCTATCATGGCGTCGTCATGGCTCAGCTATGACTCAACCCATGCCGACAGTGTAGACGTCCTGGCCGGGCCGGGTGGCCGGGTTACAGGGGCTGGCCGAAATGCGCCCGGATCCGGTCGGCGAGACCTTCGGCGACACGGTCTTCCTCGGTATGGACGTACACCGTGTGGGAGCGCTCTTCCTCGGTCAACTGTTCGACCCACTTTTTCTGCTCTTCCAGCAGGGCCTCGGTGGCTTCGGAGGCGTCGGCGGCGCGCTCTCGCACCCATTTGCGACGCAGTTCTTCCGGAGCGATGCAGTCTACCAGCAGGAAGGGCATGCCAAGCTCCTCGGCCAGACCGGCGAAGCGCTGCCGTTCGGCGACGCGCAGGCTGGCGGCGTCGACGATCACCGGCAGGCCGGCGCTGAGCAGTCTGGATGCCAGTTCGACGAGCCGGTCGTAGGTGCGCTGGTTGGCCTCGGGGCTGTACATGTCCTGGCCGATACCGGAACGGCTGCTGGCCAGCGGATCAAGCCCGAACAGGCGCTTGCGCTCCACGTCGGAGCGCAGCCGGATGAGGTCCAGTTCCCGCGCCAGGCCGCCGCTGATCACGGTCTTGCCGCTGCCCGACAATCCGGCCGTCGCCAGCAGGTAGGGGTTGGGGCAGGCGCCGTAGCTGTCCGCCAGCTCGGCGTAGCTGCGATAGGTGTCCAGCAGGCGCGCCTTCTCGGCGTCGTCCAGATCCGGATTGCCCAGGGTGAACAGGGCGATCTTGGCCCGAACCATGGCCCGATAGGCCTTGTAGAGCGACAGCAGCGGCAGGCCGTCGAAGTCGCCGCTGTATTCCAGGTATGTATTGAGGACGTCGTTCGCCAGGCGGTGTTCCCCCCGGGACTCCAGGTCCATGAGCAGGAAGGCGAGGTCGTTGATGACGTCGATCCAGCGGAACGGCTCGTTGAATTCGATGCAGTCGAAGACCGTGATCTCGCCTTCGTAATAGGTAATGTTCGACAGATGCAGGTCGCCGTGGCACTCACGTACAAACCCGTTGGCACGACGTTCGGCGACCAGCGGCTTGAGGCGCTCGAAGGTGTCGCGGGTCCAGCCTTCCAGGGCATCCACCTGCTTGAGCAGGCCGGCGTCGTCGAGCAGCGGGCGGATCTGGTCGAAGTTCTCCTGCATGGCCGCGTAGACGGCTTCCGGCGTGCCCAGTGGCTTGTCCTCGGCGACCGGCGGCAGATCCCTGTGGAAGGCCGCGGTCTGGCGCGCCAGGTCCTTCATGGCCTCGGCGGACAGCTCACCGCGTTCCTGGATGGCGTCGAGCAGGTTGGCCTGGTCGAACTGGCGCATGCGGATGGCGTACTCGAAAGGCTCGCCGGCACCGTTCAGCTCCGGGGCTTCCGGTGAGCCGGTGATGGCCACCACGTCTTCATAGAGTGCGGGAGCCAGGCGGCGATTGAGGCGGACTTCCTCTTCGCAGAAGTGGCGACGGCGCTCCAGGGTGGAGAAATCAAGGAAACCGAAATCCATGGGCTTCTTGATCTTGTAGGCGTGGGAGCCGGTCAGGATGACCCAGGAAATATGGGTTTCCAGGACCTGGAAGCCGCTGGCCGGATGGTCATAACGTGCGGGATCCTGAAGGGCCTTGATCAGCTCGCTGCTCACGGAGGTCTCCTTTGCTCATTGGGTTGCGGCGCATTGGATCGGGGCTCGGTTAACGGATGCGGGGCTGAACGCCGGCACCGTGAGCCGACGCCTATCATAGCGCGCCACGTTGCAAATGACAGGGGCGTGACCCGGATTCGGGCCAATGGTCGGCATATCCGGGTTCTATTACGGTTTCACAACCTCTGTCCTTCGGGTAACCCGCTCTGGTTATAATGCGCGCCATGGCTAAATCATCCCCCAAGCGCCGCTCCAGCGGCCGAGCGAAGAAGAAAAACACGCGCAAGCAGCCCTCCGGCGGCGGTTTCAAATCCACTCTCTGGCGCTTCAGTTGGCGCGTTGGCCTGGTCGGACTCGTGGTCCTGGCGGGCTGGACCGTCTGGCTGGACGTGGTGGTGACCTCGAAGTTCGAGGGACGACGTTGGGAGATCCCGTCACGGGTATACGCGCGGCCTCTGGAACTCTACGACGGTGCGCCGGTGACCACCAGCGGGCTGAGTAATGAACTCAAGCAACTGGGCTACACCCCGGTACGGTCGGCCCGGGAGCCGGGAACATACAGCCGCAACGGCCGCACGTTCGAAATCTACACCCGCCGCTTCCAGTTCCCGGACGGAAAGGAACCGGCGCGGCGCCTGCGCTTTTCCATCAGCGATGACCGGGTGGGCCAGTTCCGGGTGACCAGCGGGCAAAACTCGCCGGTGGTGCGGCTGGACCCGGTGCAGATCGGCGGCATCTACCCGGCCCACAAGGAAGACCGGGTGCTGATCCAGCTCGATCAGGCACCGCCTTACTTCGAGACCGCCCTGCTGGCGACCGAAGACCGGGATTTCTACGAGCACTGGGGTGTGGCGCCGCTGTCCATCGCCCGCGCCATGTGGGCCAACCTCCAGGCCGGCCGCGTGGTGCAGGGCGGCAGTACCCTGACCCAGCAGTTGGTCAAGAACCTCTATCTCAGCCGCGAGCAGACCCTGGTGCGCAAGGGCAACGAAGCGATCATGGCGATGTTGCTGGAGCTGCACTACGGCAAGAAAGAGATTCTCCAGACCTATCTCAACGAGGTGTACCTGGGGCAGGCGGGACCACGCTCCATTCACGGCTTCGGGCTGGCCAGCCAGTTCTATTTCGGCGAATCGTTCTCCGACCTCGACCTGCACGAAGTGGCCCTGCTGGTGGCCATCATCAAAGGCCCGAGCTATTACGACCCGCGCCGCCATCCCGAGCGGGCGCTGCGTCGTCGCAACCTGGTGCTGGACATGCTGGCGGACACTGGTCAGGTGCCGGCGGACGCCATCGACCGGGCGCGGCAGAAAGGGCTGGACCTGGTGGCCAAACCGTCCTACAGCAACGCCCGCTATCCGGCCTACCTGGATCTGGTGCGCCGCCATCTGGCGCGGGAGTACAAGGACGAGGATCTGCAGAGCGAGGGCCTGCGGATCTTCACCACGCTCAACCCCGAGATCCAGCGTGTGACGGAAAACGCCGTGGAGCGCACCCTTGAAAACATCGAGAAAGGGCGTGGGCAGGAAGACCTGGAAGCGGCCACCGTGGTGACGTCCCGCGACAGCGGCGAAGTGCTGGCGCTGGTGGGCGGTCGCGATCCCAAGTTTGCCGGATTCAACCGCGCGGTCGATGCCCGGCGTCCCATTGGCTCGCTGATCAAACCGTTCATCTACCTGACCGCGCTCAGTGAGCCGGACAAGTACACCTTGATCACCCCGATCAAGGACGAGCCGTTCTCGCTGGTGTTCGACGATGGCCGTCGCTGGGAACCGCAGAATTACGAGCGCGAAGCGCACGGGCAAGTCCCGCTGCACCGGGCGCTGGCCAAATCCTATAACCTGGCGACCGTGCGCGTTGGCCTCGACGTGGGCGTGGATGCGGTGATCGATAACCTGCACAAGCTGGGAGTAAACGACCCGATCCAGGACTATCCTTCGATGTTGCTCGGGGCCGTCAACCTGTCGCCGGTGGACGTGGCGTCGCTGTACCAGAGTCTGGCCACCTCCGGCTTCAATACGCCGCTGCGCACCATCCGCGAAGTGACCACCGCCGGCGGCGAGAGTCTGACCCGATACGGGCTGGCGGTGGATCAGGTGGTGGATCCGGCGGCGGTGCATCTGGTGCAATACGCCATGCAGGAAGTGATGCGTGAGGGTACCGGCCGCTCCGCGTATCGTTATCTGTCCAGCGACCTGGGGCTGGCCGGTAAGACCGGCACCACCAACGACGGGCGTGACAGCTGGTTTGCCGGCTTCAGCGGCGATCTGGTGACGGTGACCTGGGTGGGGCGCGACGACAACGGTCCGACCAACCTGACCGGGGCCACCGGTGCGCTGCCGGTCTGGGCCAATGTGATGGCGCAGATTCCCCAGTACGGTTTCTCGCCCATTGTGCCGTCGGACGTGAAATACCATTGGGTGGATGGCGAGCGGCAGGCGCTGACTCAGGATTCCTGCAGCGACGCCCGCTTCGTGCCCTTTATCGTGGGCAGTGAGCCGACCGATACCGTTAATTGCTCCGGCGACATCACCGATCGCGTGCGGAGCTGGTTTGAAGGAATTTTCTGATGATGCATAAACGACTGCTGACCGGTCTCTGCCTGAGTGCCACCCTGCTGGCGGGGTGTGCCAGCGGACCGGGAGGTCCCATCTACGTGCCCGCGGGCGGCAGCGACCAGGCCCCGGAGCCGCCCACCACCGACACGGGCAGCGGCACGACCACGACACCGCAGGCGTCTCAGCCCGAGGCGGAACCGGAATCCACGGAACCGAGCCGACCCGCGCCGGGTTACCAGGATGAGAGCGAAGCCCTGTCTCCGGCGGCCGTCAGCCTGGTGCAGAAAGCCGACGCCATGCTCGCCGAGGGCGACACCCGCGGAGCGATCAGCCAACTGGAACGGGCCCAGCGTATTTCGCCGCGCTCCGGTCGTGTCTACTTCAAGCTGGCCTACGCTTACAAGGTGGAAGGGCGCTTGGGTGCGGCGGAACAGTTTGCCCTGAAAGGGCTGTCGTTGTCCGGCTCGGACACCGGGCTGCAGCGGACCGGCTGGCACCTGCTGGCGGACATCCGCCGGGATTCCGGCAACGTCGCCGGAGCGGAACAGGCTGAGGCCCGCGCCGCCGCGTTGTAACGGGCTCCGGCCTGCGAGGCCGTATTGGGACGGGAGGTGTCATGCGCAGACAGATCTGGGCAGGGCTGACGGTAGCCGGGCTGGCACTGTCCCTCGCCGGCTGCGAGTGGTGGTTCAGTTTCGGCAGCGACGACGATGACGACGAAGGCCGCCTGACGCTGGCGCTGGCGGACGCTCCCATCGATGACCTGACCGCCCTGACGGTGACCGTGCTGGGCGTTGAGCTCAAGCCCGTCGGTGACGACAGCGTTACATTTGTCGACGACGCCCCACGCGAGATTGACCTGCTGTCCCTGCAGAACGGCACCACGGCAACGTTGATCGACGACGAGGACGTGCCGGCCGATGACTACGACTGGGTGCGGCTGATCCTCAGCGACGACGGCGATGCCCATACGGCGGAGGGCAGGGACGGCGGCACCTATTCGGTCGTGGTGCCGGCCAGTTTCGAGTCCGGATTGCGTGTGGACGCCGACTTCAGCCTCGACGAGGGCGATGCCATCTCATTGACCCTGGATTTCGACGTGCGCCGGTCGCTATATGCGTCCTCCGGCGTCGCCGCGGACTATGAGCTTCGTCCAACGTTGCGGCTGGTCGAGAACGGTGACGTTGGCGCCATCGTCGGCACGGTGGACAGCTCCACGCTGATCCAGACGGCATGCGATAGCCCCCAGGATTACGCCGGTCTGGTGTACGTCTACGAGGGCGGGAACGTCACGCCCAATGACCTCGGCGGTGTGCCCGAGCCCATGGTGACGGCGGTCGTCAGCGATGCGGACAATCCGGGGACCTATACCTATTATGCCGGGCTGCTGCCTGCCGGGGACTATACGGTCAGTTACAGCTGCGACCGGGATGATCTGGAGGTGGACGAGTCCCTGTCCTTTCGGGTGCCGGTTTCCGTGGCGGTACGCGCCGGTGTCGAGCGCGAACTCAATCTGGATGGAACTTAGGAGGCGGGAATCTCGACGGAGGTCGTTTCGCCCGCGTTCACCGTGGCGTTCTGCGTGCCGACAAAGGTCACGTCGTCGTCAACCGCGAAGCCGTCGGCGTCCTGGGTTTCCAGGTCGCAGCTGTAACTGACGGTGTATTCGCCGGACGGGAGGAAAGCCGCGATGAAGGTATTTTCACCTGTGCTGGCATCCACCGGGGCTACGGTCAGCGGTTCCACCCCGCTGCCGATATCGTCCGGTGTGACGTCGGCGCCACTGTGGATGTACACGTTGCCTGCAAATGTTGATGCGTCTGCGCATTCGGTGGATAGCGTCGTGCTGTCGACCGAGCCTGTGAGCGTGCCAACTTCAGCGTTGTCCACCAGACGCAGCGTCGGGCGGAGCAGGTAGTCGCCCGGGCCGCTGCGGTAGGCCAACGACTTGCGCACGTCAAAGTCGATGGTGAAGTTGACGGTGCCGCCGGCCGGCACGGTGAAGCCAGAGGTCTGCAGTCCGCGTTGCTGCCCGGACGGAACGCCCAGCGCGTATTCGCCGCCGTTGTTGTCCAGTACTACCGAGAAGTTTTCGATGCTTTCCTCGGCCAGTTGCAGCCGCATCCAGCTGTACTCGCCGGCTACGACTTCCTCGTCGGTGACCAGCGCTTCCACGTCTCCGTTCTGAAGATCCAGCAGGTTGATATACGCCGGCTCATCCAGCTCGAAGGTGCGGCGTTCGCCGTCGCCCGCCGGCTGGAGGACCACTCCGGTTACGGTGACATTGACTTCCAGCGCGTCGTCGACCGGTGCGTCGGTCAGGCCGACGGAAACGATCCCCGTTGCCTCATCGTCACCGCCGCTGCCACTGCCGCCGCAGGCGGCCAGGGCCGCTGCCAGCGCTGTGACTGTAAAACCCTGAACCAAGCTCTTATTCATTGGAATACTCCCTCTCATTCCATGTGTTGTTATGGCGACGCTTGTCCGCATCTGTGTTCGCAATGGATATGCGATGCAATACGTCACATTGCTACTTATAGCCCATGCGACATTACGAGGGTTCCTTCCACGGCGTTACGGTCTCTTAACAACCGGGAGAGCGGAGCGTTCGGCTCAATTGAGGCGGTGAGGGATCAGCCCGGCCAGCCCGGATGGGCTGGCCGGTAAGCGTGGGTGTCAGAGGGTTTTCATGACCCGGGCGGCCGCATCCAGGGTGTGCTGGATGTCTTCCTCGCTGAGAGCGGCGCAGGTGAAGCTGGCCTCGAACGCGGACGGCGCCAGATACACGCCCTCCTTGAGCATGCCCTGGAAGAACTGGCCGAAACGCTCCGCGTCACAGCGCATCACGTCCTCGAAGCCGTTGACCTGGTTCTGGTCGGTGAAGAAGAAGCCGAACATGGCGCCGGCGCTCTGCACCACCAGCGGCACGTCCGCCGCCTCCGCCGCGCGTTTGAAGCCGTCCCGCAGGCGGTTGGTCTTTTCGATCAACTGGTCGTGGAAGCCGGGCTCGGAAATGGCCTCCAGCGTGGTCAGGCCGGCGCGCATGGCCAGCGGGTTACCGGACAGGGTGCCCGCCTGATAGACCGGGCCCAGCGGGGAGATGTATTCCATGATCTCGCGCTTGCCGCCGAACGCGCCCACCGGCAGACCGCCACCGATGACCTTGCCCAGGGCGGTCAGGTCCGGGGTGACGCCGTAATGGGACTGGGCGCCGCCCAGGGCGACGCGGAAACCGGTCATCACCTCGTCAAAGATCAGCACGCTGCCATGCTGGTCGCAGACGTTGCGCAGTCCTTCCAGGAAGCCCTGCATCGGCGGAATGCAGTTCATGTTGCCGGCCACCGGCTCGACGATGATGGCGGCGATCTGGTCGCCCATCTCGGCAAACACCTTGCGTACGCTTTCGATGTCGTTGTAAGGCACCGTCACGGTGTGTTCGGCCAGGCTGGCGGGAATGCCCGGTGAATTCGGAACGCCCATGGTTAGGGCGCCGGAACCGGCTTTCACCAGCAACGAATCCACGTGGCCATGGTAGCAGCCCTCGAACTTCACGATCTTGTCGCGACCGGTATAGCCCCGGGCCAGGCGCACGGCGCTCATGGTGGCTTCGGTGCCGGAATTGACCATGCGAACCATGTCGATGGACGGCACCAGCTCGCAGATCTTCTTGGCCATGGCCGTCTCGATGGCGGTCGGCGCGCCGTAGCCCACACCCACGTCGATCTGGGCGTGCAGGGCATCGATCACGCGCTGGTCGCGGTGACCCAGGATCATCGGCCCCCAGGAACCGATGAAATCGATGTAGCGGTTGTCGTCCTCATCGTAGAGATACGCGCCTTTGGCGGTCTTGATGAAGAGGGGAACGCCGCCCACGCCCTTGAAGGCCCGCACCGGTGAGTTCACGCCACCGGGAATGTATTGCCGGGCATTTTCAAAAAGGGTTTCAGACTGTGTCATCAGGAGGGCTCCTGTTCGTTCGATGGGCTGAATGCGTTGGTCTGGTTAAACAGATTGGTAAAGGCCCGGGCGCGCGCTTCCACGTCGTCGGTGCCGAACAGGCCGCCAATCACGGCGAGCAGGTCGGCGCCGTGGGCCAGTAGCAGCGGCGCGTTCTCCAGTGAGACGCCGCCAATCGCGCTGACCGGGCGTTCGAGCGTTCGGGCTGACGTCAGAATGTCCGGGTTGGCCGCCGGTGCGCCGGGCTTGGTCATCGACGGGAAAAAGCGCCCGAAAGCCAGGTAGTCGGCACCGTCTTCCAGGGCGGTGCGGGCGAGTTCCAGATCGGCGTGGCAGGTCTGACCGACGATCGCCTCCGGTCCCAGCATTTCGCGCGCGGCCCGCAGGTCACCGTCACTCTGGCCGAGATGGGCGCCGGCGGCGCCGACGCGCTTGGCGAGCGTCGCGTCGTCGTTGATCAGCAGGGGCACCTGCGCGTTGTCGCAGACACTGACCAGATCCCGCGCCCGGGCCAGGCGCTCGCTGTCGCTGCCGGTCTTGTCGCGGTACTGCACCAATACGACGCCGCCGCGCAAGGCCGCTTCCACGGCCGGCACCAGCTTGTCGCCGGGCAGCAGGCCGGGGTCGGTAATGGCGTAGAGGCCGCGCCGCCAGTGGGTATATCGGTTCATGACGCCACCAGGGGTACGCCGCGATCGGGAACCGGTTGGCCCTGACCCACTCGCAGCGCCTGCTGGATGGCGCAACTGACCAGGTACTGGGAACGCTCGATGGCGGTTTCCAGCGACCGGCCCTGGGCCAGACCGGCGGCGATGCCAGCCGCCAGGGTGCAGCCGGTGCCGTGGTACTCGCCGCCGTGGCGGTCGATGGTCCATTCCTGCACCGGGGCACCGGCGCGGAACAGCCGGTTGATAATGGCCGGACCGTCGCCGTGGCCGCCGGTCGCCAGCACGCCCGCGCAGCCCGCGTCGATCAGGGATTGGGCGGACGAAGCCTCATCCCCGGAACCGCCCAGTTGGGCCAGCTCGATGCCGTTGGGCGTTATGACACGTGCCAGTGGAAACAGTTCGGCCTTCATGGCGGCGACCAGTTCGTCGTCGGCGAGATCACCGCCACCGGCGGCCTTGATGACGGGGTCGACCACCAGGGGAATGGCGGCGTGTTTGCGGGCGAAGGCGGCCAGTACCTCGACCACTGCCGCGCTGCCCAGGGCGCCGGTCTTGATGGCGTGGATGGGGGTGTCCGCATCCAGGCAGTCCAGCTGGCGCCGGATCAGGTCCGGATCGACCGCTTCGGCGCCGTAGACGTTGCGTGTGTCCTGGACCGTCAGGCAGCTCAGGACCGGCAGGGGATGACAGCCCAGCGCCGTAACCGCCTGGATATCCGCCTGGATGCCGGCGCCGCCTGACGGGTCGAGGCCGGACAGGATGAGAACTTGGGGACGTTGATGCATAGCTTGGACCTGTATCGCCCGGTATTCAGAAGGGTCTGACCGTCACCAGGATGACCACGGCCACCAGGATCAGTACCGGGAACTCGTTGAGCCAGCGATAGAATACGTGACTGCGTTGGTTGGCGTCGTCACGGAACACCCGCACCAGGTGCCCGCAATACAGATGATAGGCCACCAGCACGGCTACGAGCGCCAGTTTCGCATGCAGCCAGCCCTGGCTGAAATAGGCCGATGGGCTGTAGCTGACCAGCCAAAGGCCAAGCACGATGGTGGCGATCATCGACGGTGTGCCGATGCCGCGATAGAGCTTGCGCTCCATGATTTTGAAGCGTTCGCGCCCGGTCTGGTCCTCGCAGTTGGCGTGATAGACGAACAGGCGGGGCAGGTAGAAGATGGCGGCGAACCAGCACACCACCGCAATGATGTGAAAGGCTTTGACCCACAACATGAAGGATTATTCCTTGCGGTACTGGTAGTAACTTTCGATTTCCGACTTCAGCACGACCCCGATGATCCGCTGGATCATGGGCGCGGCGTGGCGTTGGACGTACAGAGCCTCGCAGCGCCGGTCGCTGAACTGGCCCATGGCCTCGTCCAGCGTCGCCTGATAGGGAATCGGCGCCAGATCGCGCCGGTTGGCCGGGACTTCCAGCAGGTCGATCTCCGGCTTTTTCTCCGGATTCTCCGGGTCGGGCTCGAGCTTGTCCGCATGATCCTCCAGATAGCGCGCCAGGTCCACCGCCGGCATCAGGGCGGTGGGCCCTTTCTGGCCGTCGATGATCAGCCAGCGCGGTTCCGTCTTGAGGATTTCCCGCGCCTCCGCCGGGCCGATGCGGCGCTGGGTGCGCCGGATGCTGCGCTCCATGATCGCGCCCACGGAGACCCGGCGCAGTGCCTGGATGATGGGCGAGTTCTGGTAGCTCAGTCCCTGGCTCTTGAGCACCGACAGGAAGATCGAGCGCTGGCCGAACACCTCGCTGGCGACCAGGCTGGACACGGTGATCACCAGCATGCCGGGGAGGATGATGTTGGGATTGCGGGTCAGCTCGATCAGTGCCATCAGCGCCGCGAGGGGGGCCTGCAGCACCGAGCCCATCATCGCGCCCATCCCCAGCATGGCGTAGAAGCCGGTGCTGGAGGCCAGGTCCGGTGCTGCCACGGCGCCGATCAGACCCATGGCGCCGCCCAGCGTGGCGCCGATAAAGATGGTCGGGCCGATCAGCCCGCTGGGCATGCCCAGGCCGATGGTCACCGCGGTGATCACCAGCTTGGTCAGAGCGATCGCAAGCAGCAGAAGCAGGGGGATCTGGTCGTGAATGGTGGCGCTGACCGTGTCATAGCCGATACCCATGACTTCCGGGACCAGTAGCGCCACCGGCACCATGAGCAGGCCGGCGGCGACCATGCGCAGGAAAATCGGTTGATGGTTGAAGCGCGTCGACATCACCAGCAGGCGCACAAAACCGGCGGAGGCCACGCCGATCACCAGGGCGATGGCCAGGATCCAGGGAATCTCCAGAAGCGAGTTCATGGTCAGGGCCGGTACGCTGAAGGCGGGGGCGGAACCGTAGACCGCCTGGTTGACCACGGCTGAGCTCACCGACGCCAGGATCACGGGGGTGAAACCGGTGATGGTGTACTCCATCATCACCACTTCCATGGCGAAGATCACGCCCGCGATGGGCGTGTTGAAGGACGCCGAAATCGCGGCTGCCGAGCCGCAGGCCACCAGGGTGCGGATGCTGTTGTTGGGCAGTTTCATCCACTGGCCGAGCAGGCTGGAAAAGGCTGCGCCCAGGTGCACGGCGGGCCCTTCCCGCCCCGACGACTGGCCGCTCACCACGGTGCCGACGCCGAACACGAACTGGATGACCGCACTGCGCAGCGAAATGTAGCCCTGGTGGTAGTTCAGCCGTTCCAGCACATAGGTGATGCCCACCTTGCGATCGGAAATCGCCAGTCGGTACATCAGGAAGCCCAGCAGCACCGCGCCGGATAACGGCAGTACGCCGCGGGCGAAGAGTCCCAGCCCTTCAAAGGCTTCGGAATCCCGGTTGGGCAGGAATTCGGAAAGCGGCCACTCGATGGCCAGGCGGAACAGCAGGATGACGGCACCGGTAACGATACCGGAGAGCAGGCCAAGAATGGCCAGCTGCGGCAACGCATCCACCCCGGACAAGCGCCTCCTGAACAGGGGGATCAACTCGCCGGTGATTCGTTGCTTCAGATTCATCATGCGTCAGGGTGCTCGTTGTTGTTCAGAGCCCCCGATCTCGATTGTTATGGTTCGGGAGACGGGATCTGCCGTGGATCGGGGCATGTCGCTCCGGGCGGAGGCTCCTTGGTATGTCAAACGGTATATCAAAGGTAACAATGGCTTATTGTATTGTAATTACGCCACCTTGGGGCGCCAAAAGCCTGATCGATATCATGTTAGACTGTAATTCCTGCACAGTCTGACACGAGCAAAGGAGGAATGGCGTTGATCAAGGTGGGTATTGTCGGCGGAACCGGGTACACCGGTGTCGAACTCTTGCGGATTCTGGCCGTCCACCCCGAGGTGGAAGTTACCCTGATCACGTCGCGATCGGAGGCGGGCATGCCCGTGGCCGATCTCTATCCCAATCTGCGCGGTCATTATGACCTGGCGTTTTCCGAGCCGGACGAAAAAGCCCTGGCGGCCTGCGACCTGGTGTTCTTTGCCACACCGCACGGCGTTGCCATGCGTATGGTGCCGGGGCTGATTGCCGCCGGTACGCGGGTGGTGGATCTGTCCGCCGATTTCCGGATCCGTGACCTCGATGTCTGGTCCAACTGGTATGGCATGCCGCACGAATCCAGCGACTGGGCCGAGCGGGCCGTCTACGGACTGCCGGAAGTGTTCCGTGAGCAGATTTGCGAGGCGCAGCTGGTGGCCAACCCGGGGTGCTACCCAACCGCCGTGCAGTTGGGCTTCCTGCCGCTGCTCGAAAAGGAACTGGTCAATCCGTCTCACCTGGTGGCGGATGCCAAGTCCGGGGCCAGCGGCGCCGGGCGCCAGGGCAAGATCGGGATGCTGCACGGTGAAGTGGGGGAGAGCTTCAAGGCCTACGGGGCCTCCGGCCACCGTCACCTGCCGGAAATCCGTCAGGGCCTGGAACTGGCGGCCGGCGGTCGCGTCGGGGTGACGTTCGTGCCGCACCTGCTGCCCATGGTGCGCGGTATCGAAGCCACGCTGTACGCCGAGTTGCGCGATCCCTCCGCCTTCGATTCGCTGCAGGGGCTGTTTGAAGAGCGCTACGCCAACGAGCCGTTTGTCGATGTCATGCCGTTCGGTTCGCATCCGGAAACGCGCAGCGTGCGCGGCGCCAACCAGTGCCGGATGGCGTTGCACCGTCAGGAGGACAGCCCGGTTGTGATTGTCTCCTCGGTGATCGACAACCTGGTGAAGGGCGCGGCCGGCCAGGCCGTGCAGAATATGAACATCATGTTTGGGCTGAGCGAAACCGCCGGGCTCGAAGCACCGGCCCTGCTGCCGTAACGGAGTGACAGTTTGAGCTCCGAGCGCAAGAAACAGGGCGAGTACATCGTCGTCCGGCATCAGCCCGGGCAGAAATGGCGTCGTTTTCTGGTCCTGATGGGCTGTTGTGCCCTGTTTGCTGTGATCGGCTACTTTGCCGGCATGGCCCAGGGCGGCTTCCGGTTCAGCGATGTCACCAAGAGCGACAAGGACCTGACCGGCGAGCTGGCGGATCTGCGTCAGCAGCGCTCGGGTCTTCAGCGGCAGGTGGTTAACCTGGAACGGGGCCGAAAGATCGATCAGCAGGCACTGACCCAGGCGCGGCACACGATTTCCCGGCTTGAGGATCGGCTGGTGGCGGTCAATTCCGATCTGACGTTCTACAAGAACATCATGGCGCCGTCGGAGTCGGCCATGGGGTTGCAGATCCAGCGCTTTGAGCTGGAACCCCGGCGCGGCGACGAGCGTTATCGCTTCAAGCTTGTGCTGACGCAGGTCGGGGAGAACAGCAGTTACATCGCCGGCCTGGTGGCGGTCAACGTTGTCGGACAACGGGGCGGCGAGCGAGAGGTCATCGCGTTGCGCGATCTGTCCGACGACATCGAGAACCTGGGCATTCGCTTCCGCTACCGATATTTCCAGGACGTGGAGGGCGTGATGACCCTGCCGGAGGGCTTTGAGCCCCTTGAAATTCAGGTGGTTGCCAAGGCGGAAGGCCGCAAGGCGACCAAGAGCGAACGCACGTTTGATTGGCAATCTTTAACGGAGAAGTAGCAGCATGCTCGGCAGTAACAAGAAGCAGAAGTCGCGGAAACCGGCTACAGGGCATTTCGATACCCTGATTTCCAGCAAGACCACGGTGGCCGGTGACGTCGAGTTCTCCGGCGGGTTGCACGTGGACGGCCGTGTCCGGGGGAAAGTGATCGCTGAGGAAGGTGCCGACGCCATTCTGCGGATTTCCCAGATCGGAGCCGTCGATGGCGACATCGTGGCGCCGCATGTGATCATCAATGGAACCGTCAATGGCGATGTGTACGCGTCAGAACACCTTGAACTGGCCGAGAAAGCCTCCATTACCGGAAACGTGTATTACAGCCTCATCCAGATGGCGATGGGGGCTGAGGTGAACGGCAGCCTGGTTCACCAGAAGGAACCGGTGGGGCTGCTGCGTCAGGAGCGTCCAGCCGACGATTCGGGGGTATCGGGCGATTCGCCCGCAGCCGATAAAGAGACGGCTCAATAATTGACTGTTTTACTCGGGAATTGGATAATCCCCGGGTAGTTGCTCACGTAATATTCAGGAGGCGACCTTGAGTGCCGTTCAGGAACAAATAGCGACGCCGTTTTTTATCAGCGACAACGCTGTGGCGAAAGTACGCGAGTTGGTCGAGGAAGATGGTAATCCCGACCTGAAGCTGCGTGTCTTCGTGACCGGTGGCGGGTGTTCCGGGTTTCAGTATGGTTTCTCGTTTGATGAAGCCCTGGAAGAAGATGACACGGTTATCGAAAAGGACGGCATTACCCTGCTGGTCGATGCAATGAGCTATCAGTACCTGATCGGCGCGACGGTGGACTATCAGGAGGGTCTGCAGGGTTCCCAGTTTATGGTTCAGAACCCCAACGCCACGACCACTTGCGGGTGCGGCTCTTCCTTCTCCATCTGACCCGGTTCCCGGCCATCCGCGCAACGCAGGATGGCCGCTTCCTTCCTCTTTCCGATAACCCTGATTAGCCGTGGTGGATCGCACCCAAGATACGGGCGCCCCGCGCCCCGGTAACCGCGGGCAGGTTGCCGGGCCGCTGCTCCAGGGTACGTTTGGCCAGCCAGCCAAAGGCGACGGACTCGACCCATTGCGGGTCCAGCCCCAGCACGGCCGTCGTCTCCACGTCGACCAGGGGCAGCGCTTCCCGAAGTCTCTCCATCAGGAAACGATTACGGGCACCACCGCCGCAGATGAACAGCTTCAGGTTCTCGGTGGCCGGTAACTGCATGACCAGCGACCGTACCGTCAATTCCACCAGGGTGCACTGGATGTCGTGGGCTGGCAGCTCCGGGTGACGCGCCACGACCGTCTCGATCCAGGCCTGGTTGAAGCGTTCCTTGCCCGTGCTCTTGGGTGGCTTGCGCCTGAAATAGGCGTCGCTGAGCATATCCTCGAGCAGGGCCTCGTTGACGGTTCCGGTGCGGGCCCAGTGACCGTCCTCGTCGTAGGGGCGGCCGGTCTGATCGAGGCACCAGGCGTCGATCAGCGCATTGCCGGGCCCTGTGTCGAAGCCGACGGCGTGGTCCGGTTTGTCCTTGGGCAACCAGGTGATGTTGGCGATGCCGCCGAAGTTGACGATGCAGCGGGATTCCTGACGACTGGCGAAATAGGCCTGGTGGAAAGCCGGAACCAGCGGCGCGCCCTGGCCGCCGGCGGCCATGTCCCGGCGCCGGAAATCGGCAACCGTGGTGATGCCGGTGCGCTCGGCGATGCGATTGGGGTCGCCGATCTGCATGGAGAATGGCATGGCGCCCCAGGGCTGGTGGCGAATGGTCTGGCCGTGGCTGCCGATGGCGGCAACCTCGCCGGCGTCGAAATCGGACTTGTCGAGGACCCCGGTGGCGGCCTCGGCGAACAGGTCGCCCAGTTCGTGGTCCAATTCCCCCAGCTCGTCCGGCGTAGCGTGGTTGAGAGACGCGCGGCTCACACGCTGGCGGAGGGTGTCTGAATAGGGAAGGCTGAACGTGGTGTGGATGTGGATCCGGTCTTCGGGGAAGGAAACCAGCACGGCGTCAATGCCATCCATGCTGGTTCCCGACATCAGGCCAATGTAGGCGGTTGCGGTCACGGCGGTGTTACTCGCTGTCCGGGCCCAGGGCGATCTGGCGCTCGCCGCTGGCTTCGTTGAGTGCGGTCAGTAGCGACAGGGTCTTGGCCTTGAATTGCGTCATTTCCGATTCCGGAATGGGCGAGGCGTCTGGCAGTTTGACCGTTCGCGAGTTGCGCGGTGAACCATTGATCCGGAATTCGTAGTGCAGGTGCGGGCCGGTGACCATGCCTGAGGAACCAACGTAACCTACGGTCTGCCCCTGTTTGACGCGGGTGCCGCGCTTCATACCCTTTCCGATCGCGCGCATGTGGGCGTAGAGGGTGGAGATGTTGTCGCCATGCTGGATGACGACGGTACGGCCGTAGCCACCCTTCCAGCCGGCGGACAGGATGCGTCCGTCGCCAGCCGCTTTGATCGGGGTTCCCGGCGGGGCGGCATAGTCGGTGCCCTCGTGCGGACGCACGACGTCCAGTACCGGGTGCCGGCGCTGTAGATTGAACGGCGATGAGACCCGGGCGTTGATCGGGGTGCGCAGGAACGCCTTGCGCAGGCTGTGGCCGTCCGGTGTGAAATAGTCGGCATTGCCCCCGGCGTCGTCGTAGAGCAGGGCGATCACTTCCTCGCCGCGATTGGTGAACTTGGCGGCCAGGATTCGACCCGTATCGATTTTCTCGCCGTCCAGGTAGAGCTCTTCATAGAGCACCTCGAAACGGTCACCCTTGCGGATGTCGTAGACGAAGTCGATGTCCCAGCCGAAAATGCCGGCCAACTCCATGGTCAGGCGATCGTTGAGGCCGGCGTCGCGGGCGGCCAGGTAGAGGGATCCGTCGATGCGCCCGTGCCGATAGACCGGGCGGGCTTCCGGTTCGCGGGTGACGATCTCGCCCTGGAAACCGTCGTCCTGCTTGTCGATCACCAGCGATTCCAGGCGGTTGCGCTCCAGTGTGACCTTTTTCAGCTCGCCGTCGGCGTTGCTGGCGAAGGCAATGGTCTCGCCGGCGTAGAGCCGCTCGAGTTTGGCGGCCTCACCCTCGCCGTTGATGACCGAGTACATCAGGGCTGCGTCGAAACCGGCCTTGCTGAACAGGCTGGACAGGCTGTCGCCGGGCTTGATCTCGAAGCGTTGCCATTGCAGCGGGCGGGGTTGGGGCGACGCCGGCGCCTGGTTGACCGGTTCGGCTGAGGTTGGCTGTGTTGCCTTGGCCACGTCGGGAGATTGGGGCGGGGCTCCAGAGGGCGCGCTGTCCGCGGTTGGCTCGTCGGCATCAGGGATGTCGGCCGCAGGCTGGATGGGGGCGGTTTTGCCGCTCTCCATGTTCAGGGCAACCGAGACGCGTCCGGCTTCCACCGGTTCGCTGGGACTGATCAGTAAGCTGGCGCCCGTAACGATACCCACGACGCCCAGCGCGACCAGATGTTTTTTCGGAAATTTTTTAAGCACGTCGGTAACCTGTTTTCCCCGGCAAGTCGGTAAGTTCTGTCGGTTTGTTCAATAATTCGTGAAGTATAGTTCAAGGCCCGAAGCATTAAAAAGCATGCGTACCTTTTTCAGCGGCGTTATCGTGCGCCCGGCACGAGCGAAACGACCCTGATATAATGCGTCGGCTTCGTGGCCAAAGTGCTGAATCCTATTATTGTTTGCCTAAAAAATAAACAGCGTGAACTGTATCAGGTTTGTCGGTAACGCCATGAAGCGTTGTGTTGAGCTTTGTTAAATCCGTTGTTTGCCAGATAGAAGGAAGGATGAATGACCGCAATTGACGATGCCCTCGCGCTGATCAAGCGTGGCGTTGATGAGCTTCTGCCGGAAGAGGAACTGGTTGAGAAATTGAAGTCCGGGCGTCGTCTGCGGATCAAGGCCGGCTTCGATCCCACAGCGCCGGACCTGCATCTGGGGCACACGGTCCTGATCAACAAGCTGCGCCAGTTCCAGGATCTGGGGCATGAAGTGATCTTCCTGATTGGTGACTTCACCGGCATGATCGGCGATCCCACCGGCAAGAGTGCAACGCGCCCGCCGCTAACCGACGAGCAGGTGGCCGAGAACGCCCGTACCTATAAAGAGCAGGTGTTCAAGATCCTGGATCCGGAAAAAACCACGGTCGCGTTCAACTCTGACTGGATGAGCAAGATGTCGTCCGCCGATATGATCCGCCTGGCCGGCCAGTACACCGTTGCGCGCATGCTTGAGCGGGATGACTTTGCCAAACGCTACGATGCCAATCAGTCCATCGCGATTCACGAATTCCTCTATCCTCTGGTTCAGGGTTACGACTCGGTGGCACTGGAAGCGGACGTCGAACTGGGGGGCACCGATCAGCGCTTTAATCTGGGGATGGGGCGCACCATCCAGAGTCGTTACGGGCAGGAGCCTCAGGTCATTCTGACGGTTCCGATTCTGGAAGGGCTGGATGGCGTACAGAAGATGTCCAAGTCTCTCAACAACTATGTGGGCGTCACCGATTCCCCGGGGGAGATGTTCACCAAGCTGCTGTCGATTCCCGATGCGCTGATGTGGCGTTACTTCGAGCTGCTCAGCTTCCGGCCGATGAGTGAGGTCGAAGAGTTTCGCAAGGCCGTCGAGCAGGGGGGCAACCCTCAGGAATACAAACGCTTGCTGGCTGAGGAAATCATTACCCGCTTCCATGACGAGGAGGCGGCGCGGAATGCGCACAAGTCGGCAGGCAACCAGGTCGCCTTGGGCGAGATTCCCGATAACGTGCCGGAAGTGGATGTGGCGTTGGGCGATCGTTCGGAAGTTCATATCGTGTCCCTGCTCAAGGAAGCGGGGTTGGCCCAGAACGGGAAGGCCGCCAAGGATGTCTTCGCGCGTGGTGCCGTCTACGTGAATGGCGAGCAACTGAAAGACGAGCGGATGTTCGTGGCCGGGGACGATGTGGTCATCCAGGCTGGCAAAAAGAAGATTGCCCGGGTGCGCATCACGGCCTAGCGGCCGAGATATGGCCCGGTTCCTCTATATAAGAAGAGGTGCTCTATATAGAGGAGCCGGGTCGTCACCGTCTTTTTTGAGATTTTTTGAAAAAGGCGTTGACGGGTTCGGAGAAGTCTGTAGAATGCGCATCTCTTTCGAGGGGCACGCCACTGAGGCGGGGCAGAAATCGAAAGGCAACCGACTGATTTGCTTGAAGAATTTGATTTAAATTTTCTCGAAATCAACGGTTGACAGGATGGCGAAACAGCGTAAAATGCGCGCCACCTTGAACGGGTCAGCCGGCAACGATTCGGCGGTTTCGGAAGCATCGAAAACGCTGAAAAATAACGGTTGACAAGGTTGAGAAGCGCGGTAGAATACGCG